>NZ_JBAIYT010000018.1:0-83997 GCF_036763125.1 Nitratidesulfovibrio sp. 1201_IL3209 | reverse complement strand
GGGGAGGGAGACCTTTTCCAAAAGGTCCCCTCCCCGGTCTCTCTTCATCCCGTAACTCATTAAGGAGCAGGCACATGACGTGGGAGAGCATCGAACGGCTGAAGACGGCGGCGGAACGCAATGCCCTGGCCATCAGCGAGGTCAAGGCGGCGGGGCGCAAGGTGGTGGGGTTGTACTGTCTGTATTCCCCGGCTGAGGTCGCCCTGGCGGCGGGTGCGGTGCCGGTGGTGCTGTGCGGCACGCGCAACGACCCCATTGCCACGGCTGAGCAGGTGCTGCCGCGCAACCTGTGTCCGCTCATCAAGAGCAGCTTCGGGTTCGCCATGGAGGGCTCGTGCCCGTACCTGTCGGCGGCGGACCTGGTGGTGGCTGACACCACCTGCGACGGCAAGAAGAAGATGTTCGAACTGCTGGGCGAGATGAAGCCCGTGCACCTCCTGCACCTGCCGTCCACCCCGGGCGAGGAGGCGCTGCCCTTCTGGCACGGACAACTGGAAGGGCTGGTGAAGCGGGTGGAAAGCGACTTCGGGGTGGCCATCACGCAGGAGAACCTCACCGACGCCATCAGGCTGGCCAACCGCGAGCGCCGCGCGCTGAAGGCGCTGATGGACCTGCCGCAGATGGACCCGGCCCCGGTGACCGGCATGCAGATGCTGGAAATGCTCTTCAAGCTGGGGTTCTTTGCCGACCGCGAGACCGTCATCGAACTGGCGGAAGGCGTGGTGGACGAGGTGCAGGCGGCGGCAAAGGCCGGAACCCTGCCCCAGGGCAAGGGCGGCCCGCGCATCCTGCTCACCGGCGTGCCCGTGGGCATGGGCTCGCACAAGGTGGTGCGGCTCATCGAGGAGTGCGGCGGCCAGGTGGTGTGCATGGAGAACTGTACCGGCTACAAGAAGGCCGACCTGGTGGACGAGACGGGCGACCCGCTCACCGCGCTGGCCCGCCGGTACCTGGCCACGCCGTGCTCGGTCATGGTGCCCAACCAGGGCCGCTTCGACCTGCTGGAAAAGCTGGTGGCCGACTTCAGGCCGCACGGCGTGGTGGACCTGACCTGGCAGGCCTGCCACACCTACAACGTGGAGGCGTACAAGGTGCGCAACTTCCTGCGCGACAGGTTCGACCTGCCCAGCCTGCACATCGAGACGGACTACTCCGAGGCCGACGCGGAACAGCTCAAGGTGCGCATCGAGGCGTTCCTGGAGATGGTGGGCGGGTAGGAACAGAAAAGCGAACGGCATCGGCGCGGGCGGTGGCCCGTGCCCGGTGCGCGGCGATGCATGCAAGGGGGCCGTCCGCAGGGGTGGCCCCTTTCGCGTGGCCGTGCCGCCGACGATGTCGCCCCCGCCGGACTCGCGCGGGTCTGGTGACCGTTGCGCGAGCCCGGCGGGGGCGGTGATGGGGCCGGGACGGACACCCGACGGAGGCGAGGAGCGGCATGCCTCCGGCGGAGGGCGTCGTGCACGCGGCATGCCCGTCCCGGCGGGGGTGTGGCGTTGCGGACCGCCGCACCCCAAGATTCGTCGTGCTTCGCTGGGCCGCGCCGTGCGGCGCGGTGTTACAGTTCCACCTGCGCGCCGATCTCGATGACCCGCCCCGGCGGGATGCCGAAGAAGGTGGTGGCGTTCCAGGCGTTGCGCGACATGAAGGCGAACAGCCCCTTGCGCCAGCCCGCCATGTTCGAGGTGCCGCTGGTGAGCAGGGTTTCGCGGCCCACGAAGAAGGTGGTGGTTTCCATGCGCATGGGCAGGCCGCGCGCGGCGGCCAGTTGCACCAGTTCGGGCACGCGCGGGGTCTGCATGAAGCCGTAGCGGGCCACCATGCGGTGGAACCCTTCGCCCAGCTTGTGCACCACCAGCCTGTCGGGCCGGGGCACGAAGGGCATGGGCTCGGCCACGATGGTCAGCAGCATCACGGTTTCATGCAGGGTGTGGTTGTGCTTGTAGTGGTGCAGCAGGGGCAGCGGGGTGCCCGTGGGGTTCACGGACATGAATACCGCCGTGCCCGGCACGCGCAGCGGCTTGGTGCGGCGCACCCCCTCGAGAAAGGTGCCGAAGGGGACCGAGGCGGCGGCAAAGCGGACGGAAAGGGCGGCCCGGCCGTCGCGCCAGGTGAGCATCAGGGTCATGACGCACAGGGCCAGCAGCAGAGTGAACCAGCCGCCGTCCATGATCTTGAGCAGGTTGGCGGACAGGAACGCCCCGTCGAAGGCCAGGAACAGCGCCACCAGCGGCACGGCCTGCCAGGCCCGCCAGTTCCAGCGCTGGCGCGCCACGGCGTAGTAGAGCAGCGAGGTCATGGTCATGGTGGCGGTGACGGCGATGCCGTAGGCCCCGGCCAGCCGGCTGGACTCCCGGAAGGCCAGCACCAGCCCCAGGCAGGCGATCATCAGCATCCAGTTCACGGTGGGCAGGTAGATCTGCCCGCGCGTTTCCTCCGAGGTGTGGATGATGCGCATGCGCGGTATGAAGCCCAACTGGATGCCCTGCTGCGTCAGCGAGTACACGCCGGAGATCATGGCCTGCGACGCGATGACCGCGGCCACCGTGGACAGCGTCACCATGGGATACAGCAGGGGGCGCGGGACCAGGGCGTAGAAGGGGTTGAAGGCCAGGCCCGGGTCGGCCAGCAGCATGGCCCCCTGTCCGAAATAGTTGAGCATCAGCGCGGGAAAGACCACGGCCATCCACGAAAGCCGGATGGGCCGCGCGCCGAAGTGCCCCATGTCGGCGTACAGCGCTTCGCCCCCGGTGATGCACAGCACCACGGACCCCAGCACCACCATGCCGTGCAGGTGGTTTTCCATGAAGAACCGTACGGCATAGGTGGGGCTGGCGGCCGCGAACACCAGCGGGTTGCGCAGCGCGGCCATGATGCCCAGCGCGGCGATGGAAACGAACCACAGCAGCATCACCGGGCCGAACACCCTGCCGATGCGTTGCGTTCCGTGCCGCTGGGCCATGAACAGCCCCACCAGCACCCCGATGGTGATGGGCAGCACGAAGGGACCGGCGGCCTCGGTGGCCACTTCCAGGCCCTCCACGGCCGAGAGCACGGAAATGGCTGGGGTGATCACCGCATCGCCATACAGCAGCGCGGCCCCGAAAATGGCGAACAGCGGCAGCATGCGCCGGAAAAGCGAAGGCGCGGGGGAAGGAGGGGGCGTTTCGCCATCCTCCCGCCCGGCATGGGCCTGTCTGGACGAGCCGTCCCGCAAGAGGGCCAGCAGGGCGAAGGTTCCGCCCTCGCCGTCGTTGTCGGCGCGCATGATGAACAGCACGTACTTGATGGTGACCACCACGGTCAGCGCCCAGAACACCAGCGAGAGCACCCCCAGGATGTTGGTGGGCGTCGGGGGCAGGGCGTGCAGGCCGTGGAAGCATTCCTTGATGGCGTACAGCGGGCTGGTGCCGATGTCGCCGTACACCACGCCCAGCGCGGCCAGGGCCATGGGCAGCAGGCGGTTGGCGGCGTGGGTGGGCAGCGTGGCGCCGGGCTCGACGAAGGGCGTGGGCGGAGCGGCCGGGCCGGATGGTGCGGCGGGGCCAGATGGGGCAGACGTGGGAGAAGTCGCGGAAATGGATGCGTGCGTGGACATGTGGTCGTGACCGGCAACGGGCGCGGGCCCGGCCAAAGGCACGGGCGATGCGCCCCCGGTGGCGGAGGCTTGCGGGGCGGTCTGCCCTTGGGTGGCGTGGGAAACGGGCGCGGCCGTGGCGCGCGCGGCGGGTCGCGCGTCGCCGTCCGGCATGCTGCCGGACGCGGCTTCGCCCAACGGAACGGGACCGGTGGACATTGGGCCTCCGAAAAGGGTGGGGAAAGCTTCCCCCACCCCGAGGCCCGTGGTCCGGCGGCGGCCGCCCGCTGCGGCGCAACGGACGGATGCACGGAAGGTGCTCGGAGGGGTGCTCTCCCTTCGACGCCTGCGAGGTTAGCTGACGGGCTCGGGCCGAAGAGATTGCCCTACGCCTTGCGGCGATGCGCCCCGTGCCGGGTGACCGGCTGTTGGGTCCCCCGCTTCCGCCCCCAGGGCGGAACTCGGCGATTTCGAGGAGGGGCTACGCCTGTCCGGGCATGCTGTCAATGGGGAGCGAACGCCATGTGCCGCAGGGCGTCGCGGGCGTACCGCCGCAGGTCCGCCGCCGGGGACGGAGGGGCGGGCCGGGCCGGGGAGGGCGGCGGGAGTAATGGACAGGCCGGGACGGGGCGGAACACGCCATTGCCTGCTGCCCGGTCCGGATATATCCGGATATATCCGGACATATATGGAACGCGCACGCGCGTGACGCGGCATGATCCGGCCCCGCCTGCCGGGCACGGGGCGCCGCGCGAGGGGGAGACCCCGGCGGGCGTTTTTACCGTTTTTTCGGGCCTCGCCGAAGAAACCGCTTGACGGTGGCGGCGTGCCCATGTAGATACCCCTCCTGCCTCGCAGGTGTAGGCGCGTAGCTCAGGGGGAGAGCACTTCCTTGACACGGAAGGGGTCAGCAGTTCAAATCTGCTCGTGCCTACCACACCGAAAGCCCAGAGAGGGAGGTTCCAGCCTCCCTTTCTTGTTATGGTGCGCGCGGCGGCAACAACAAACTCACCGAGGAGATTCGGCGTGAACGTGACCATCGAAGGACAGGTGTTCGACGTGCAGTCCGGCGTCTCCTGCCGTGACGCCCTCAAGGGCGCCCTGAGCGGGAAGAAATTCAAGAATGTCGTGGCCTGCCGCTGCAACGGCGCCCCGCTCGACCTCACCGCCACCGTGCCCGCCGACACCACCACCATCGAGCCGGTCTTCGCCGATTCGCCGGAAGGGCTCGAGCTCATCCGCCACTCCGCCGCGCACATCATGGCGGAAGCGGTGCAGAAGCTGTTCCCCGGCGTCAAGGTGACCATCGGTCCCGCCATCGACAGCGGGTTCTACTACGATTTCGACTACGAGCGCCCCTTCTCCGTGGACGACCTCGAAGCCATCGAGGCCGAGATGCAGAAGATCGTGGCCGCCGCGCACCCCTTCACCCGCACCGAAATGTCCAGGGACGAGGCCATCGCCCTGTTCGAGGGCATGGGCGAGACCTACAAGGTCGAGATCGTGCGCGACATTCCGGCGGACACGGTGTCCGTGTACCGCAGCGGCCAGTTCGTGGACCTGTGTCGCGGCCCGCACATTCCGGACACCAGCTTCGTCAAGGCGTTCAAGCTGTTGTCCGTGGCCGGGGCCTACTGGCGCGGCGACGAGAAGAACCGCATGCTCTCGCGGGTGTACGGCACCGCCTTCGCCGACCCCAAGGCCCTCAAGGACCACCTGCACCAGTTGGAAGAGGCCAAGCGCCGCGACCACCGCAAGTTGGGCCAGCAACTGGACCTGTTCGCCTTCCACGAGGATGTCGCCCCCGGCATGGTCTACTGGCATCCCAAGGGCATGCTGCTGCGCACCATCCTCGAGGACTTCCTGCGCAAGGAACACCTGAAGCGCGGGTACGAACTGGTGCAGGGGCCGCAGCTGCTGCGCCGCGAGGTGTGGGAAAAGTCGGGCCACTACGACAACTACCGCGAGAACATGTACTTCACCGTCATCGACGACAACGCCTATGGCGTGAAGCCCATGAACTGCGTCTCGCACATGCTCATCTACAAGAGCCACCTGCGCAGCTACCGCGACCTGCCGCGCCGCATGTTCGAGCTGGGCGTGGTGCACCGCCACGAGAAGTCGGGCGTGCTGCACGGCCTTCTGCGCGTGCGCCAGTTCACCCAGGACGACGCGCACATCCTGTGCCGTCCCGACCAGCTGGAGGCGGAGATCATCGGCGTCATCGCGCTGGTGCGCGACCTGATGGGCCTGTTCGGGTTCGACTACCGCATCGTCATCTCCACCCGGCCGGAAAAGTCCATCGGCTCGGACGAGGACTGGGACCGCGCCACCAACGCGCTCATCGGCGCGGTGGCCACGGCGGGCCTGTCGTACACCATCAACGAGGGCGACGGCGCCTTCTACGGCCCAAAGATCGACGTGAAGGTCACCGACGCCATCGGCCGTGAGTGGCAACTGTCCACCATCCAGGTCGATTTCACCTTGCCTGACAGATTCGACTTGGTGTACATCGGGCAGGATGGCGAGCGTCATCGCCCGGTTATGGTCCACAGGGCCATCCTGGGTTCGCTCGAACGCTTCATCGGCGTGCTCACCGAGCACTTTGCCGGGGCCTTCCCCACGTGGATCGTCCCGGTTCAGGCGCGCCTGCTGACCGTCACCGACGCCCAGAACGACTTCGCGCTGGGCGCGCGCGATCAGCTTATGGCCGCCGGCCTTCGCGTGGAGGCCGATACGCGCAACGAAAAGCTGGGCTACAAGGTCCGCGAAGCCCAGTTGGAAAAGATCCCCTACATCCTCGTGGTGGGGGACAAGGAAGTGGAGGCCGGGGGCGTCAACGTGCGCCTGCGCACCGGCGAGAACCTTGGCCTCAAGACCCTTGCCGAAGTGGCGGATATGATCAGGGCGGACTGCCAGGAACCCTTCAAACGTGGAGGAATGAGCTATAGCTTCTCCTAACAACAGGATGCGCCGCGATATCCCGCAGGACAGCGTGCGGCGCAATGAACAGGTCCGGGCCCGCGAGGTGCGGGTCATCGGGGCGGACGGCGAACAGCTCGGCATCCTGTCGCGCAACGACGCCATCGCGCTTGCCAAGGAGCAGGGTCTCGACCTCGTCGAGGTGGCCGCCACGGCCGACCCGCCCGTGTGCCGCGTGATGGACTACGGGCGCTTCAAGTACGAGCAGCAGAAGAAGAAGGCCGAGGCGAAGAAGAACCAGACCGTGATCCAGATAAAGGAAATCAAGGTCCGGCCCAAGACGGATGACCACGACTACGACACCAAGGTCAGGCACATCCGCCGCTTCATCGAGGAAGGCGACCGCTGCAAGGTCACCGTGTTCTTCCGCGGGCGCGAAATCGTCCACAAGGATCGCGGTCAGTCCATTCTCGACCGCATCGTCGAGGACACCAAGGACATCGCCAAGGTGGACCAGGAAGCCCGCGCCGAAGGCCGCACCCTGTTCATGATGCTCGCTCCGCTGCCGAAGAAATAGGCCGCTTCGGCCCTTGCTTCCGGCGCGTTTTTATCGCATTATGCCCCCTCTCGCCGGGGGTGCGGTCGCTTGCGCCGCGGCAACCGACCGGGAATTTTCGACGATCCAGTCCTTGAGAAGGCAAACCGGGTCCTCCGCCTTGCGGGGGGCTTCGTCATGCGTCCGTCGCCGCTCCGGCGGTTTCGGCGCGAGCAGAGAACGGCAAGGAGTATCCAATGCCCAAGATCAAGACCCGGCGTTCCGCCGCCAAGCGCTTCTCCGTGACCGGCAGCGGCAAGTTCAAGCGCCGCAAGCAGAACCTGCGCCACATCCTCACGAAGAAGAACGCCAAGCGCCGCATGCGCCTCGGCCAGTCCGCCACCGTGGACAGCACCAATGAGAAGGCTGTGCGGAGGATGATGCCCTACGCCTAGCGAAGGCGTTCAAAAAAGTACTTTTGCCCTCTGGCTGCGTCAGGCTCGTCCCGTGCGAAGGTCGAATATACCAGAATATACTCCCTCCGCCCGGAACTCGCCTTCCTTGCCAGAGAACAAAATTACCTTTTTTGAATCGCCTTCGCCGGGGCTCGTGCCCCGGCAGGGCGTGCTCTCGGCGTAACGAGAGCGCATCTCCCGCACTCATACATTATCCGCTCCGCTGGCCCGGTCTCTCGCCTCGCGGAGTCAAGATCACGATGGAGGTATTCCATGCGCGTGAAGAGAGGTCTCGCCTCCCACAGGCGTCACAAGAAGTATCTGGATGCGGCCAAGGGTTTCCGTGGCGGCCGCAGCAAGCTGTACCGCACCGCCCGCGAGGCCGTGGAACGTTCGTGGATGTACGCGTTCCGCGACCGCAAGGTGAAGAAGCGCGAATTCCGCAAGCTGTGGATCCTGCGCATCAACGCCGGCGCCCGCATGCACGGCCTGTCGTACAGCAAGTTCATGCACGGCCTCACCCTTGCCGGCATCTCCCTGAACCGCAAGGTGCTTGCCGACCTTGCCGTGCGCGAGAAGGAAGATTTCGCGAAGCTGGCGCAACTCGCCGCCTCGAAACTCAACTAACCCCCCACGGGGTCTCTACGCATGGACCTTCTCAAGGAACTGGAAAGCCTGGTCCCGGAACTCGAAAGAGGCCTGGACCAGGCTTCGTCATTGACCGAGCTTGAGGAACTGCGCGTCGCCTTCCTTGGCCGCAAGGGGCGTCTTGCGCAGATTATGGGCCGCCTGCCCGAACTTTCGCCCGAGGACCGGCCCCGCCTGGGGCAGGCCGCCAACGGCGTCAAGATGGCCCTCACCGAGCGCTTCGAGGGCCGCAAGGCCGCTCTCGAAGCCGCCAGCGAGGCCGCCGCGCTCTCGCGCTTCGACCCGACCCTGCCCGGCCGCGCGCCGTGGCGCGGCTCGCTCCACCCGGACACCCTGGTCATGGAGGAAATCTGCTCCGTGTTCCGGGGCCTCGGCTACGACATCGTGACCGGGCCGGAAGTGGAGATGGACCACTACAACTTCGAAGCGCTGAACATGCCCGCCGAACACCCGGCGCGCGACATGCAGGACACCCTGTACGTCACCGAGTCCATCCTGATGCGCACCCACACCTCGCCGTTGCAGGTGCGCACCATGCTGGCGCGCAAGCCCCCGGTGGCCATCATCGCCCCCGGCAAGGTCTATCGCCGCGACTCGGACATCACGCACACCCCCATGTTCCACCAGATCGAAGGTCTGATGGTGGACCAGGGCGTGAGCATGGCCGACCTGCGGGGCACGCTCACCTCGTTCCTGCGCACCGTGTTCGGCGGCGATACCAGGGTCCGCTTCCGCCCCAGCTTCTTCCCCTTCACCGAGCCCAGCGCAGAGGTGGACATCTCGTGCTGTATCTGCGGGGGCAAGGGGCACGTGGGCAGCGAACCCTGCCGGGTCTGCAAGACCACCGGCTGGGTCGAAATCCTGGGCTGCGGCATGGTGGATCCCGCCGTGTTCACCGCCGTGGGCTATGACCCGGAAGTGTACACCGGCTTCGCCTTCGGCCTCGGCGTGGAGCGCGTGGCCATGCTCAAGTACGGCATCGGCGATCTGCGCATGTTCTTCGAGAATGATGTGCGGTTCCTGTCGCAGTTTACGTAGCCACTGGCCCCGGATGGGTCTTTCGCCCGCTGGCGGCGTCGGGCGCGCCTTGTGCCTCGGTCACGTACGGGAAAAGTACGCTCGCCTCGGCCAAAGCTTGCCCTCCTTGCCAGCGAACGAAATCCCTCATCCGGGGTTGCTGCTGTCATGACCACCGTTTTTCGAATGCTTCTGCGGGGTAGTCCTGCCCCGCCCGGAAGGGGTGCAGGGGACAAGGTCCCCTGCCCGCCGGAGGCGTAAAAAACGCCTGGCGACGCCTGCCCCTTCGCAAACTTTCTCATGGAGTAGCCCCATGCTGCTGTCCCTTGCCTGGCTGCGCGAATTCGTTCCCTTCGAAGGCACCGCCGAACAACTCGGCGACCGTCTGACCATGCTTGGCCTTGAACTGGAGGAAATCCGCCGCCCGTTCGACGCCATCCGCACCATCGTGGTGGGCCACGTGGTGGAACGCGCCAAGCACCCCGAGGCCGACAAGCTGTCGGTGTGCAAGGTGGACGCGGGCCAGGGCGAACTGCTGGACATCGTGTGCGGCGCGCCCAACGTGGCGGCCGGGCAGAAGGTGCCGGTGGCCCTGGTGGGCGCCACCATGCCCGACGGCATGGTCATCAAGAAAGCCAAGCTGCGCGGCCAGCCCTCGCACGGCATGATCTGCTCCGAGCGCGAACTGGGCCTCAGCGACGACCACGGCGGCATCATGGTCCTGCCCGAGCACTTCACGGTGGGCAGGCTGCTGGTGGACGAACTGCAACTGGACATGGAGGTGTGCGACATCTCCATCACGCCCAACCGCGCCGACTGCCTCTCGGTGCTGGGCCTTGCACGCGAGGTGGCGCTGGGCTTCGGCCTGCCGCTGACCCTACCCCGGCTGAACCTGGTGGAGGACGGCCCGGACTGCTCCGGCGAGGTGGCCATCGAGATCGCCGACCCCGCGCTGTGCCAAGCCTACCACGGGCGCATCCTCGAAAACATCCGCGTGGGCAAGAGCCCGGCGCGCGTCCGGCACCGGCTCGCGGCCATCGGCGTGCGTCCCATCTCCAACATCGTGGACGCCACCAACTACGTGATGATGGAACTGGGCCAGCCCATGCACGCCTTCGACCTGGACCTGCTGGAAGGCGGGCGCATCGTGGTCTCCCCGGCGGTGGCGGGCGAGCGCATCGTGACCCTGGACGGCCAGGACCGCGCGCTGGTGCCCGGCGACCTGCTGATCCGCGACGGGGTGAAGCCCGTGGCCCTGGCGGGCGTCATGGGCGGCGCCAACTCCGAGGTTTCCGACGCCACCACCCGCGTGCTGCTGGAAAGCGCCGTGTTCCGCCCCGGCACCGTGCGCCGCACGGGCCGCAGGCTGGGCCTTTCCAGCGAGGCCTCGTACCGCTTCGAGCGCGGCGTGGACCAGGCCGGGGCGGTGTACGCCATGCACCGCGCCGCCCAGATGATGGCCGAACTTTCCGGCGCGCGGCTGCGCCCCGGCATGTGCAGCGCGGAACCGCGCCCGTGGGCCAGCCCCGAGTTGCGCTTCCGCCCGGCTCGCGCCCGGATGCTGCTGGGCCTTGGGGAGGACGCCATCGGCGACGGGTTCTGCGCCGACACCCTGACCAGCCTCGGCTGCGTGGTGGACCGTACCCAAGGGTCCGGCGGCGGCGACTGGAAGGTTTCCGCCCCCAGCCACCGCCTGGACTTCGAGCGCGAGGCCGACCTGATCGAGGAAGTGGGCCGCGTGTACGGGCTGGACGCCATCCCGCCCGTGCTGCCCAAGGTCATGCGTCCCCTGGACCAGGCGGGCGCGCCCGTGTCCGAGTATGATTTCTGGACGCGCATCAAGGGCTGGGGCCGTGGCCTCGGCCTCAACGAGGCCGTCAACTACAGCTTCGTGGGCCAGAAGGACCTGGACCACCTGGGGCTGCCCGCCGAAGGCCGCATCCCGATCATGAACCCGCTGTCCGAGGACCAGAACGTGCTGCGCACGGCGCTGGCCCCCGGCCTTTTGAACAACCTGCGCCACAACATCGCGCAGGGCAACGCGGGCCTGCGGCTGTTCGAACTGGCGCGCATCTTCACGGCGGACGCCGCTTCGGAAACCACCGCCCGCGAACGCGGCCGCCTGGGCATCCTGATGTACGGCGCGCGCCACGACAGCGCCTGGCCCAACCCGGAAGCCGACGCCGACTACCAGGACCTGAAGGGCGTGGTGGAACACTTCGCGGCCTTCCTGCATCTGGGGCAGCCGCGCTGCGAGATGGCCGACGCGCCGCATCCCTTCCTGGCCCCGTGCGTCACCGTGACGGTGCAGGGCAGGGTGCTGGGCGTCATGGGCCGGGTGAAGCCCGACCTCGCCGACGCCTACCACGCCCGCAAGGACGTGTGGCTGGCCGACATCGACCTGGACGCCGCGCGCCGGTTGCACGACGCGGTGGCGGTGCGCTTCGCCGCGTTGCCGGTGTACCCCCCGGTGCGCCGCGACATCACGGTCATGGCGCCCGCCTCGTTGCAGGCAGGGGCGGTGCTGGACCACGTGCGCACCATGAAGCTGCCGCTGCTGGAAGCCATCGAACTCATCGACGTGTTCGCCCCCGAAGACCGCGAGGAGCGCAACCTGACCTTCCGCATGACCTTCCGCCACGCCGGGCGCACCCTGAAGGACGCCGAAGTGGACAAGGAACGCGAGAAAGTGGCAAGTTCGCTCCAGCAGGCGCTTCCCGTACGGCTCTAGGGACCGGACAGGAGCCGGGCGGGGAGCGCCGCGTGCCCGCCCGCGGGCGGGAGTAGCGCGAACAAACCGGGAGACGGCATGGCGGAGCGGACATACCGGATAGGCGAGGCGGCGTCGCTGCTGAACCTGAAGACCTATGTCCTCAGGTTCTGGGAAACGGAGTTTCCCCAACTGGTTCCGCTGCGTACCGAGAAGGGGCAACGTCTCTACACCGAGGCGGACCTGGCCCTGCTGCGGCGTATCCGGTTCCTGCTGCACGAACGCGGCCTGACCATCGAGGGCGCACGCCGCATGCTGGCCGAGCGCGGGGCCGCACCCGTACCCGGTTCACCCGGCAGGGCGGACGTGGCGGCCACGGGCGGGCTGACCGGCTTCGGCGAGGACGACCCCGACGACGCGGCCCTGTCCGGCCTGCCGGGCGACGACGATGCTCCCGCCGACGCCGATGCCGCCGCCGATTTTGCCGCCGGTCTCGATGCCGACGCCCCGGCCGATGGCGGCGTGCAGGGCCGCATCCTGTCCGCATCCGCCTCGCGGGTGCAGGCGTGGGACCAGTACCTGCACGGCCTGCTGCTGCCCGAGGACGGCGACCCTGTTCCCGCAGGCGACCGGAACGGACATGTGGACCCGCAATCGGCCGAGACCGCGCCGGGTTCCGGCGCGTCCGTCACATTGTCCGGTGGCGCATCGTCCGGTGGTGTATTCCCCGGCGGCGCGGCGCCCGGAACGGTGCGCGCGATCATCGCGGAACTGGAGGCCATGCGCCGCCTGCTGGCCGGCGCGGACTGACCGTTCCCCTCTTTTCCGGCTGGCGAGGCCCGGCAGCGCCGCCCGTCAACCCGTTTCCGCCGTTCCCGGCCGCGCGCCGCGCAACCGTACGCAACGGTGGTTTCCCGCAACCGCGCATCCGCGCCACGAGCACCGCATGATCCTTTCCCCTTCGCTGCTGTCCTCCGACTTCGGCCGCCTGGCCGACGAACTGGCCGCCCTGGAGGCCGCCGGGCTGTCCTGGGTGCACTGGGACGTCATGGACGGCACCTTCGTGCCCAACATCACCTACGGCCAGCCGGTCATCGCCCATCTGCGGAAACAGAGCCGCCTGTTCTTCGACGTGCACCTGATGGTGGAACGCCCGGAGCGCTACCTGCACGAATTCGTGGACGCCGGGGCGGACATGCTGGTGGTCCACGCCGAGGCCACCCCCCACGTGCAGCGCGCCCTGGCCGAAATCCGCCGCCTGGGCGTCAAGTCGGGCGTGGCGCTGAACCCGCACACCCCGCTTTCCGTGCTGGACTACGTGCTGGACGACACGGACATGGTGCTGGTCATGACCGTGAACCCCGGCTTCGGCGGCCAGTCGTTCCTGCCCGCCAGCTACCGCAAGATCGCCGACCTGCGCGCCATGATCAACGCGCGCGGCCTGTCCACGCTCATCCAGGTGGATGGCGGGGTGGACCCGTCCAACACGGCGCAACTGGTGCGTAGCGGGGTCGACGTGCTGGTCTCCGGCTCGGCCTTCTTCAAGTTTCCGCCCTACGCCGAACGTCTGAAGGCGTTCGAGGCCGCGGCGAATTCCGTATTGTAAGCGCAACCGGGGCGGGCCGGGAATTCCCGTGGCCGGGAACGCCCAACGTGCATCCGTCCCATTCATTTTCCCGTTGCCAGAAGGCGCGGAACGGACTAGTCGGGTGTGGGCGCCGCCGCAGGGCAGTGCCCACCTCTCGTGTCTGCGGCGCATCCCGCCGCGTGGATGATCGTTCCGATGGGCGCGCCGCGCTTGTCATCCGTCGCCTGTCATTCCGGCGCGCCGCGCCGTACCGCTGCATCGCCAACGGCGCCGGGCGCCCGCCCGCCGCCGCATCGAACCCCGCTGGAGGTTGCAATGCCGTCTCGCAAGGAACTCGCCAACGCCATCCGCGTGCTCAGCATGGACGCCGTGGAAAAGGCCAAGTCCGGGCACCCCGGTGCGCCCATGGGCATGGCGGACATCGCCGAAGTGCTCTGGAACGACTGCCTGAAGCACAACCCCGCCAACCCCAAATGGGCCGACCGCGACCGCTTCGTGCTTTCCAACGGGCACGGCTCCATGCTCATCTATGCGCTGCTGCATCTTTCCGGCTACGACGTGAGCATGGACGACATCCGCAACTTCCGACAGCTGCATTCCAAGACCCCCGGCCACCCCGAGTACCCCATCACCCCCGGCGTGGAGACCACCACCGGTCCGCTGGGGCAGGGCATCGCCACCGCCGTGGGCATGGCCATGGCCGAACAGCTCATGGCCCAACAGTTCAACCGCCCCGGCTTCGAGGTGGTGGATCATTCCACGTACGTCTTCCTGGGCGACGGCTGCATGATGGAAGGCATCTCGCACGAGGCGTGCTCGCTGGCGGGCACCCTGGGCCTCGGCAAGCTGACCGCCTTCTATGACGACAACGGCATCTCCATCGACGGCGACATCGCCGGGTGGTTCGCGGACGACACCCCGGCCCGCTTCGAGGCTTACGGCTGGCACGTGGTGCGCGACGTGGACGGCCACGACGGCGAGGCCGTGGCCGCGGCGGTGAAGGCCGCCCGCGCCGTGCCCGGCAAGCCCAGCCTGATCTGCTGCAAGACCCGCATCGGCCAGGGCGCGCCCACCAAGGCGGGCAGCCACAACTGCCACGGCTCGCCCCTGGGCGCCGCCGAAATCGCCGCCGCGCGCGAGGCCATGAACTGGCCGTACCCGCCCTTCGAGGTGCCCGCCGACATCTACGCCGGTTGGGACGCCCGCCCGCGCGGCAACGCCGCCGAAGCGGCCTGGAACGACCTGTTCGCCCGCTACCGTGCCGCCCATCCCGAACTGGCCGCCGAATTCGAACGCCGCATGGCCGGCGACCTGCCCGCCGACTGGCAGGCGGGCGTGGCCGCTGCCCTGGCCGCCACTGATGCGGCCAGGGAAACGCTGGCCACGCGCATCGCCTCGCGCAACGCCCTCAACGCCGTGGCCCCGCTGCTGCCGGAAATGGTGGGCGGCTCGGCCGACCTCACCGGCTCGGTGGGCACCTGGCACAAGGGGTCCAAGCTGGTCACCCCGGGCGACTGGTCCGGCAACTACATCTCCTACGGCGTGCGCGAGTTCGCCATGGGCGCCATCATGAACGGCCTTGCCCTGCATGGCGGGTTCATCCCCTACGCGGGCACCTTCCTGATCTTCTCGGACTACGCCAGGAACGCCATCCGCCTGTCCGCGCTCATGGGCGCGCGGGTGGTCTGGGTGCTCACGCACGATTCCATCGGCGTGGGCGAGGACGGCCCCACCCATCAGCCGGTGGAACAGCTGGCCGGGCTGCGCCTGATCCCCAACGCGCAGGTGTGGCGCCCCTGCGACACCGTGGAAACCCTGGCCGCGTGGCAGGCCGCCGTGGAATGCGCCACCGGCCCCACCTGCGTCTCGCTGACCCGGCAGGACGTGCCCTTCGTGGAGCGCACCGACGAGCAGCGCGCCAACATCGCGCGCGGCGGCTACGTGCTGCGCGACTGCGCGGGCACGCCGGAAGCCATCGTCATGGCCACCGGCTCGGAAGTGCAACTGGCCCTGGCCGCCGCCGATGCGCTGGCCGCCAAGGGCCGCAGGGTACGCGTGGTGTCCATGCCGTCGTCTACCACCTTCGACAGGCAGGACGCCGCCTACCGGGAATCGGTGTTGCCTTCCGCCGTGCGGGCGCGCGTGGCCGTGGAGGCCGCCGCCGTGGACGGCTGGTGGAAGTACCTGGGCCTGGACGGCAAGGCCGTGGGCATGACCGGCTTCGGCGAGTCGGCCCCCGGCAAGGTCTTGTTCGAATACTTCGGGATTACGACCGAGAAGGTCATCGAGGCGGTGGAATCCCTGATCTAGGAACCCCACCGTACGGGAGGCGGCCCCCGCCCCCTGGTCTGGACACCGGGCGCGAACGTGGTAGGATGCCAAAGCCACGTTCGCGCCTTTTCTTTTGCCAACCAAATCAAGCCAATCGAGCAGTAGAGGTATATCCATGGCCGTACTCAAGATGACCGACCTTGATCTGAAGGGTAAGCGCGTCCTGCTGCGCGAAGACCTCAACGTGCCCCTCAAGGATGGCAAGGTGACCAGCGACAAGCGCATCCGCGCCGCGCTGCCCTCCATCGAAATGGCCCTGAAGGCGGGCGCCCGCGTGCTGCTGGTGTCGCACCTGGGCCGTCCCACGGAGGGCGAGTTCGACCCCGCCTTCTCGCTGGCCCCGGTGGCCGAGCATCTTTCCAAGGCCCTGGGGCGCGACGTGCCGCTGGTGCGCGACTACATCGACGGTATCGAGGTTGCCGAGGGGCAGTGCGTGCTGTGTGAGAACGTGCGCTTCCTGAAGGGCGAAAAGAAGGACGACGAGGCCCTGGGCCGCAAGCTGGCCGCCCTGTGCGACATCTTCGTCATGGACGCCTTCGGCGCGGCGCACCGTGCCCAGGCCTCCACCCACGCCGCCGTGCGCTTCGCCAAGGTGGCCTGCGCCGGTCCCCTGCTGGCGGCCGAACTGGACGCCCTGTCCCGCGCCCTGGATGCCCCGGCCAAGCCCATGGTGGGCATCATCGGCGGTTCCAAGGTGTCCACCAAGCTCACCCTGCTGGACACGCTGTCCAGGAAGGTGGACCGGCTCATCGTGGGCGGCGGCATCGCCAACAACTTCATCAAGGCCGCCGGGTACGAGGTGGGCCGTTCGCTGTACGAGCCGGACCTGGTGGACGAGGCCGCCCGCCTGATGGCCGCCGCCAGGGCCGCCGGGGGCGAGATTCCCGTGCCGGTGGACGTGGTGGTGGGGCCGGAATTCGCGGACTCCGCCCCGGCCACGGTACGCAAGGTCACGGACGTGAAGCCGGACGAGATGATCCTGGACATCGGCCCCGAAACCGCCGCGTTGTACCGCGACATCCTGATGCAGGCGGGCACCATCGTCTGGAACGGCCCGGTGGGCGCCTTCGAGGTGGAGCAGTTCGGCCAGGGCACCAAGGCCGTGTGCATGGCCGTGGCCGACAGCCCGGCTTTCTCCCTGGCGGGCGGCGGCGACACCGTGGCCGCCATCGAGAAGTACGGCGTGGTGGACCGCATCTCGTACATGTCCACCGGGGGCGGGGCCTTCCTGGAATTCCTGGAAGGCAAGACCCTGCCCGCCGTGGCCGTGCTCGAGGAACGTTCCGGCAAGGGCTAGCATAGGGTAGGGCGAAGCGCCGGCGCACTGCGGGCAATCCCGTGGGTGCGGCGGCCCGCGCCATGTGTTTCACGCGGCGCGTTTCCGTTGGTCCGGTGGCCAATGCCATCAGCAACGGGAGCGCGCCGTTGGCGTTTCACGCCGGGGCACTGCATGGGGCGCGGCGTGGATGTTCCGCCAACGCTCCGCACCTCTCGGGCGCGGGCGGATACGTCGAATGGACGGGAAGGGCAGGGGGGAGAAAAGGCCCGGGCCGTTGCATTGCATCGGCGCCACGGGTGCCGCCGGTACGTTGCCGCATCGTGCCGCGCAACGTGCGTGCGCTGCGCGTGCCGCCGGGGGCAGGACCGGATGGAAGCGGCCACTGACGCAGGTTTTCGTCGTGGCGTGCAGCAAGGGTGCGTGGCGCTGCGTCCGTTTTGCGTTTCCGCTTCCGTTTTTTTGCTACGCTGCTGTTGACTTGCTGTAGTGGCGGATGTAAGAGCGGCGATGTGCCGTGACCGGTGCCGGTGTTTCGGCGTCGTCGCTTCGGCCCCGTCGTTCAATTCCCGCGGAGGTCCAGTATGGATGACTTTTTGAAGGAAGCATTGGAAATCGTGAAGGCGCAGGCCGGCGTGCGGACCATGACGGAGGACGAGATCACCTCCATGGTGCAGACGCTGGCCAATGGCATTCGTGCCATCAGCCTCGGCGAGACCGAGCCGGAAGAGGCGTGCGAAACCTGCGGCGACCCCCGCAAGGCCGTGAAGGAAAAGTCCATCACCTGCCTTGAATGCGGCAAGTCGTTCAAGATCCTCACCCGCAAGCACCTTGCCTCGCATGGCCTCGATGCCGTCGCCTATCGCGAGAAGTGGGGCCTCAAGAAGAGCACCCCGCTGGTGTGCAAGGCGTTGCAGCGCGAACGCCGCAAGAAGATGAAGGACATGAAGCTCTGGGAGAAACGGCGCAAGCACGTTGCTTCCTAGCCTAGGCGGGGGGCTCCGGCCGCGTGCCGGACAGCCTCGGGAGGGCCGCATGTTGCGGCGGCGCCGCCGAGAATTCGCGACGGAAAAAGGCCGTCCTGCGTTGGCAGGGCGGCCTTTCGCCGTTCCGGGATGGGGCGATGCCGTGGCGTCGCGCAGGGGGCAACCCCCGTGGCCTCGCGCGGCCGGAAACGAAGAACCACCCGGAAGGAGCGGTTCCATGCGTCGTCACGTCGTCACGCCGGGACCGGGAGGCGTGGCGCTCAGTTGTCCAGGGCGCCTTCGCCCACGATGAGCGAGCGGCCCCCGTCGTCGGAACCGTCGGGCCGGGGTTCGCGCTCCGTGGCCACCATGCGGTAGCCGAAGCTGACATAGAGCGGGCCCTTGTCCTCGGGGTCGAGGTAGAAGCGCGTCTCGAAGGGGATGGCCCCCTCGTCGCCCACGGCGCGGGGCAGGTAGTCGTATTCCGCGGCGTCCAGCACCCGGCCCGAGGCGTCGCTGAGGTAGACCATCACCGTGAGTTGTTCGTACCACCTGGCCCAGGCGGGCAGGGCGCCCGGCACGGGACTGGCCTGGCCGCGAACGCCCACTGATTCGCGCAGGGGCACCACGCGGTAGGTGAAGCGCAGGTACTGCATGGAGACGGTTTGCGGGGTGTCGCTCTGCAATTGCGCACGGGCAAGGTGTCCCACGGTCTGCCTGGCGCAGCCCGCCAGCAGCGCCAGGCACAGGCCCGCGACCAGCACGGCCGCCAATGCGGCCGCCTGCCGGGACGGGCGGCCGGAACGGCCGGAGGAACGGGGCGGAATACTGCGCGACGAAAAGAAGGACACGGGCATGACATCTCCGGCGGTTGCGGGACGCGCGCTGTGCGCTGCAAGAAGGTGCGCGTGGCGGGGTGGTGGGTCCTGCCGCGCTGCCGAAGCGTTTCCAGCGCGAAACGGTGCGTTCAACGGGCCTTACGGCTTGGGCGGACCATAGACCAGCATTTCCGCCAGCGTCAAGGATACGCGGGGGGCGGCGCGCTGGCCCGTGCCCTTGCCCGCACAGTGTTCCAACTCCAGTTCCGCCAGCCGCCGGTAGAAGGGGGTGCGGTCCAGCGTGGGCACCGCCTCGTCGGGCTGGCCGTCGGTCAGGCCGCAGAAGCGGTGGCAGCCGCGAAATACCTGGCGCTGCCCGCCGGGTCGCAGCAGGACGTTGCGGGTGCCGTGCATGCGGCAGATCATCAGCCGGTGGGCGTACAGGCCGCACAACCCGTCGTCGTTGACCGGGCACATCACGCGCGGCACCACCCCGGCGGACTGTGCGGCTGCGCACTGGGCCACCACCTCGCGGGCGCGGCGCACGTATTCGGCGCGGCGCGCCTCCGGCAGGGCCAGCATGCCCTTCCACAGGTAGGCCCATTCCACGTGGGTGTGGTGCTTGAAGTGGGTGCGGCAGCAGTTGTCCTCGCAGCCCGCGCAGGTCAGCCCGGCGGCGCGGGCAGTTTCCGCGTAGGTCCGCTCCATGTCGGCGTACAGTTCCGACAGGCGGGCGAAGACGCCGGGGCCTTTCCGGCCACCCTTCGATGTCGGTTGGCCCGGTTGGGGGGGGACAGCCGCGTTCAGGGCAGCAGTTATGCGAGATGACGCGGGGGGGACGGGCTTGCGGCCGGACTTGCGGACGGACATCAGGCCTCCCCGCCCGCCAGCCAGGCCACGATGCGCTCGGCGCACGCGCCGGGCGCCAGGTCGTCGGCGGCCAGGGTAAAGCTGGCGTAGCGCCGGTACAGGGCGATGCGCTCGTTGTACAGGTCCTCGATGGTCTGCCCCGGCGCGATGGCCAGTCCCCGTTCCGGGTTCATGGCGATGCGTGCGAGGATCAGCGGCAGGGAGACCTCAAGGTAGATCAGCGGCCCCAGCGCGGCAAGGTGGACCATGGCTTCGTGGCGGTAGACCACGCTGCCCCCGGTGGAGAGCACGGTACGCCGCGCGCCGATGCGGCGGATGACGCCCGCCTCCACGTCCAGGAAGCGTTCCTTGCTCATGGAATCGGCCACGGCCTGCAACCGGACGCCGTAGGTGGCCTCGATGAGGTTGTCGGTGTCCACGTGGGCCCAGCCCAGTTGAAGGGCCAGTTCGCGGCCCACGGTGGTCTTGCCGGCGCCTGCCATGCCGATGATGCTGACGCACCCGTCGGGTGCGATGCGTACGGGGTCAAGCGGGAGAGGGGCGGAAGGAGCGGTCATGGAAAGTCCTGTGGGAAGTCCTGTGGGGAAGTCCTGTGCGCTGGGATGGACGGATGTGCGTGCCGGGACGCCGTGACCTCCGGGCGGGGATACGGGACCACCCCCTTGCGGCGCAGGCCCGGCGCGTGTGCCTGTGTAGTCGGCGGCGGCGTGCGGTGTCAACCTGATGCGTCGGCGCCGGGTGCGCGGGGAGACGCGGGAACCCGCCCCAAACGCAAACAGGCAGGCCCGCCGAAGCGGACCTGCCTGAAAGGCATCGTACGGAAGCGATTAACGCTTGGAGTACTGGTACCGGGCGCGGGCGGCGCGCTGGCCGTACTTCTTGCGTTCCTTCTTGCGGGCGTCGCGGGTCAGGAACCCGGCGCGCTTCAGGGCGCCGCGCAGTTCCGGCTCGACTTCGAGCAGGGCGCGGGAAATGCCGTGGCGCACCGCTTCGGCCTGGCCGGTCACGCCGCCGCCGCAGACATTGACCTTGATGTCGAAGCGTTCGACGTTCTTGGTCAGCACCAGGGGCTGGCGGATGATCATTTGCAGCGACTTGCGCGGGAAGTAGTCTTCGAACGGACGACCGTTCACCACGATCTGGCCGGAACCGGCGTACAGACGGGTACGGGCCGTGGCGGTCTTGCGGCGACCGGTGCCGTAGTTGAATTCGTTGGCCATGATTCTCTCCGGCTCGATCGGGTTAGTACTTGATGACCAGCGTCTGCGGGTTCTGGGCGGCATGCGGATGCTCGGGGCCAGCGTAGACCTTGAGCTTCTTCAGCATGGCGCGGCCGAGCCGGTTCTTGGGCAGCATGCCCCGCACGGCGTTCATCAGCACGCGTTCCGGATGGGAGGCGAGCATCTTCTCGAGGGTGATCTCGCGAAGGCCGCCGACGTACCCGGAGTGACGGTAGTATTTCTTGTCGGCAAGCTTGTTGCCGGTGACCTTGATCTTTTCGCAGTTGACCACGACGATGAAGTCGCCGTTGTCCATGTGCGGGGCGAACTCGGGCTTGTGCTTGCCACGCAGGCGATGCGTGATCTGGGTGGCAAGGCGGCCGAGAACCAGGTCGGAGGCATCGACCACGAACCATTCGCGGTTGATGTTCTCGGGCGTGGGGCTGAACGTTTTCATCAGAGCGTACTCCTGTGCGAGCTCGAAAGAACGGTCTTTGTATTGGGTTCCCCGCCCCGTGTCAACAGAAAAAGGGCGTGGAAACGCGCGACGGACGACGCCCGCCCAAAGGCTGGCGTCATGCGTGCGATGCTTGCCGTACCGGACGGAACCGGACTGGACAGACTGCACGGGGCCGGGCTGCCCATCGACCTGACGGACAGGCGTCGATGATGGCGGCCCCTGGCGCATGTCGCGGTGACGCGGGGTTCGCCTGGCGGCCGTCCGCACTTCGGTTCCCACTGGCGCGCCTAACGGGGCGGCTGGCCTGGGGAGCGGACGGCTGGCCCCGCGGATACGCCGAAAGCGGCGGGCGGGGCGGCACCGGGCAGGCGCCGGAAGGACACTGCCGGACGGTTGGCTTGGACCATCCGGCGGGCTTCCGTGGCGTGAACCCGAAGCGTATCGCTTCAAACTCTTGAGCTTTACACCACGACCGCATACATTGCCAAGAGCTTTTCTTGAACCCCCGCGGGAGGACCCATGCCCAGCATTCGCAAGAGCTTGCTCCAGTTCGTCTTTTCCGGTGCGTACATGAAGCGGTGGAACGACAAGCTGCGGCCCGTGGAACTGATGGAGGTGGACAAGCAGGCCCACAAGATGATCGTCGCGTGGCTGCTGCTGCAACTGAACACCCGCAACCTGCCCGCCGAGGAACGGCTGCGCCTTGGCGCCGAAGTGGTGGAAGGCGGGCTGTTCGACTACTTCTACCGCCTGGTCATCACCGACGTGAAGCCGCCGGTGTTCTACCGCATCAAGGAGAACGAGGCCCACTACCGCGAACTCACCGAGTGGGTGGCGGACGAGTTGGAGCACATCGTGCGTCCGCTGGACGAGGATTTCTGGCAGCGCCTGCTGACGTACATCCGCCGCCGCGAAAAGGACACCTTGGCCGACCGCATCCTGACCGCCGCGCACCTCTACGCCAGCGGCTGGGAATTCAACCTCATCAAGCCGCTGAACGGGTTCGACGACGAGATGCCGGAAATCGACGGCTCGTTCCAGAGGCGCCTGACCGCCATGGCCGACCTGGCCGGGGTGCCCGAACTCATCGGCGGTTCCAGCAACGCGCTGGGGCGTTTCGCCAACCTGTGCGGCCAGTTGCGCTTCCAGAAGCGCTGGTCGCAGACCCCGCGCATTCCCGAAACCTCGGTCATCGGCCACATGTTCATCGTGGCCTGCTACGCCTATTTCTTCAGCATCGCCGTGGGCGCCTGCCCGGCCCGCCGGCTGAACAACTTCTTCTGCGGCCTGTTCCACGATCTGCCCGAAGTGCTGACCCGCGACATCATCTCGCCGGTGAAGCGTTCGGTGAAGCAGCTTCCCGAACTCATCCGCCAGTACGAAGAGCAGGAGATGCAGGAGCGGGTGTTCTCGCTGCTGGACAAGGCGGGCTACGGCGACGTGGCCAGCCGCCTGGGCTATTTCCTGGGGCTGGCCACCGGTTCGGAGTTCGACGAAACGGTGCGCGAGCCCGGCCCCGGCGGCGTTCCCGACGGTACGACGTCCGTGGTCCGCAAGGTCACCTTCGACGAGTTGCAGAACACCTGCAACATCGACGAACTGGACCCCAAGGACGGCCGCCTGGTCAAGGCCTGCGACACCCTGGCCGCGTTCATCGAGGCGCACACCTCGGTGCGCAACGGGGTGACCTCCAGCCACCTGCAGGAGGCCATCGCGCGGCTGCGCGGCGAGTACCGCCGGGTGACGCTGGGGCCGTTGCATGTGGGGGCGCTTTTCGCCGACTTCGATTAGGCGAGGCCCGTGCATGGGGGCTTTTGCCCTCTGCCGGCGTCAGAACGCCGTTTCATCCCGGTCGAGTACCACAAAAGTACACTCCCTCCATGAAACGGCGTTCTTCCTTGGCAGAGAACAAAATCCCCACCTGCACGGGCCTCGCCTGTAGCGTTGGCTTAGCCACGGCTTCCTTCGAACATGCGGCATGAAGCCGCGCCGGATGTGCGGAGTGTGGTGACGTTCCCGCTCCGCATCCGCCCGCAGGGCTTGTGAAAGAGAAGACAAGCGGGGCGGATTTTGCTATCGGTAACGCCATGCCCGATCCCGGCGCGAGTCCGGAGACGAGACCCATTGCCCCACCACACACCGCGAGGAGAGTACACATGCTGTTGCGAAAGCGTGCCTGGGACATCGTGCGGGAGGAATTCCCCAAGCTGCGCGAGGACGATTCGCTGGCCGAGGCCATGCGCAAGCTCAGTTCCTGCGTGGGGCCCGGCGGCGGGGGCGGGGCGGGCTGCCTGTGCGCCCTGGTGTATGACGAGCGCGACATGCTGCGCGGCGCCCTTTCGGTGTGGGACACCGTGCGCTTCATGGAGGATTCGCTGCTGCGCAGCGGTTCCCTGCGCGGCATCGAGGAGGACGGCTTCGACCGCATCTACCGCAATGCCTGCAAGGTGGCCGGGTCCACCAAGGTGCGCGACGTCATGGACCGCGACATGACCCAGGTGGCCCCCGACGACCCGCTGCTGGTGGTGCTGGAGAGCTTCGTGAAGAAGGGCCGCAGCTACGCCGTGGTGACCGAGGCGGGCAAGGTGCTGGGCGTCATCATGATCAACGACGTGTTCCGCGAGATTAGCGGCGAGATCATCAGCCGCGCCTGAATCCGCAACGGATGCATGCCGACGAACAAGGGCCGCTCCCGGAAGGGGGCGGCCCGTTTGCGTTGCGCGTGGGTTGGGTGACGGGAGGGACAACTGCGCCGTCCGTCCGTTCGTCTGGGGGCGGGGCCTGTCGGCCGGGCCGCACCGGTTGCGGTGGCGCAGCCCGGGCGGGCCATGCCCGCCATGCCGTCACTCCCTGGCCGTCATCCCTTGGCCGGGGTCTCGGTCCTGGGCGCTTCCGCCTTGGGCCTGGTGGTGGCGCCGAAGGCGTTGGTCACCAGCGCGTTGAGCAGTAACGAGGTGTAGCGCGCGTCGTAGCGCGTCTTGTCCGCCGCCAGTTCCTGCGCGGCGGGTATCAGATCCTTGGCCGGGGCGTGGGGGCGTGCGCTGATCATGGCCGAGAACGAATCGGCCACGGCGCAGATGCGGCCCAGCCGGCTGATCTGCTCGCCCTTGAGCTTCTGGGGGTAGCCGGAGCCGTCCAGCCGTTCGTGGTGTTCCAGGGTGCACTGGCGCAACTCGTCGAAGGCCAGCCCCATCTTGTGCATGATCTTGGCCCCCACCAGCGGGTGCAGGGGAATCTTGTCCTTTTCGTCGGGCTTCAGCGGGGAGGTCTTGGACAGGATGAACGCGGGCACCTTGGCCATGCCCAGGTCGTGCAGCAAGAGGGCCAGCGCCGACCGGTCCATGTCCCGGCGTTTCAGGTTGTCGCCCATGGAGGTGACCAGCAGCCACAGCCCCACCGAAAGGGTGTTCAGCGAGTGCCTGGCCAGCGAATGTTCACGGTACAGGCGGCGCATGAACTGTTTCACCCGGTGCCTGTCCTGCCACAGGTATTCGGTGAGGACCATGATGTCGCGGTACAACACCTCGAACACCGGCTTCACCGGTTGCTCGATGAACTCGTTCACCCGCAGGGTCAGGGCCTGCTGGAAGATGTCCGCGACCTCGCCTTCCTTCAGGTTCTTGTCCACCAGCACGAGGTCGAGCTGGTGGACGATGTGCTGTGAATAGATGGGGTGGTCCGACCGCGACACGAACAGGTCGCCCGCCTCGCACAGTCGCTGCACCTCTTCCACCTGCTCGTTGGAAAGCCGTGCGCCCTTGCGGGTGTACGGCTGCAACTGCGCGATGTCCTCGCGGAAGCGGAACAGGTCCACCGGGGGACGATATTTGGGGAAGCTCGACAATATCTCCGTGCTGATCTGGTAGTATTCCTCGGAGATGTTGTCGGGGATGGTTGCCTTCACCGTGGGTAGCTCCCTTGTGGCGCGCGCGTCGTGGGCGGCGGGACGCGGCGGAGCCCGGCCCGCAGGGGAGCCCGACGCCACCGCCTGCCGTCATTTCCTGTAGATCTTCACCATGTTGGTGCCGCGCGGCTTGCGGCCCGACTTGGGCTGCCCGGCGGTAATGACCACGTTGTCGCCCTTTTCGAAGTCGGGCGCCGTGTCCACGAAGCGTTCGGCCCGGGCCACGTGGCTGGGGATGTCCTGCGGGATGTCCTGCGGCACGATGCCCCACGAGAAGTTCAGGGCGCGCAGGGCCGCCGGGTCGGGCGTCAGGGCCCAGACCATCTGGCGCGGGCGGCGCGACGAGATGAGCCGGGCCGATGCGCCGCTCATGCTGTGCGAGACGATGCCCTTGGCCCCGGTCTTCTCGGCCAGCAGACAGGCCGCGTAGGCCAGGAATTCCGCCGTGCCCTTTTCCTCGGCCGGTTCCACGAGGCGTTGCGTCTCGAAGTGCAACTCTTCCGCCTTGGTGGCGATTTCCTTCATGAATTCCACGGTCTCCACGGGAAAGTTGCCCATGGCCGTTTCTTCCGAAAGCATCACGCAGTCGGCCCCGTCAAGCACCGCGTTGGCCACGTCGGTGGTTTCCGCGCGGGTGGGCGAAGGGCTGTTGACCATGGACAGCAACATCTGGGTGGCCACGATGACCGGCTTGGCCGCGCGGTTGCAGGCGCGGATGATGCGCTTCTGCATGGCGGGCAGGGCGGGCAGGGGGCATTCCACGCCCAGGTCGCCGCGCGCCACCATGATCACGTCGGCCTCGGTCAGGATGTCCTCCAGCCGGTCCACGGCGTTCTGCCGTTCCAGCTTGGCGATGACCGGGATGTGCCTGCGGCCGCTGGCCGCGATGATTTCCTTGGCGTCGCGGATGTCTTCCGGCGTCTGCACGAAGGACAGGGCCACGGCGTCCACGCCCAGTTCCAGGCCGTCGGCCAGGTCCTTGCGGTCCTTTTCGGTCAGGGCGGGCAGGCGCACCGACTTGCCGGGCAGGGCGAGGCCCTTGCGCGAGGTGATGATGCCGCTGTTGTCGGCCTCCAGTTCGAAGCACCCCTCCGGCGCGGTGCCCAGCACGCGGAACTGCAACCCGCCGTCGGAAAGCACCACCCGGTCACCGGCTTCCAGCCCGTTCAGCACGGCCTGGTTGGAGAAGGGGATGAGCGGCAGCACCGCGCCCGCCGGGGCCTTGGGGCCCAGCAGCACGCGGTCGCCCTTGCCCACGGAGACGGCGCCGTCGGGAATCTCGCCGATGCGGATCTTGGGGCCGGAAAGGTCCTGCAGGATGGTCACCGGGCAGCCGCATTCGGCTTCCAGTTCGCGCAGCGTGCGCACCAGGTCCACGAACATGGATGCGCCGCCGTGGGAAAAGTTGAGGCGAAAGATGCGCACTCCGGCGGCGATGAGGCGCGAAAGCACCTCCCGCGAGCGCGAGGCCGGTCCTATGGTGGCGATTATCTTCGTTCTCATGCTCCACCCCTGTGCAATAAGTTGTATCTTGTCAAGCCGTTTGTGCGTCGCGGAGGGGGCCGCCAGCCGTGTGGGGCCGCCGTGGCGGATACCCCCGTATACCTCGCCGACACCCTTCGTGTCCCCATGCTTTCCGTAAAAATATCAGGGCAGGCCATGCCCCGGTGCGCCGGGGCGGGCCGCATGCCGCAACGCGGCGCCGCGAATCCCGTGCGGCAGCGCACGCGCGGCCCGTGCCGCGTGTGCCGGGCGGTGGGGGCGCGGCCCCGCGTGGCGCGCTTGTTGTACGGTGAAATACCTTGATGTTTTTATGGGTGAGAATGCGCGCCGGTTGCCGTTAGAAATTTTCTAGACTCCGCTGGGAGCCACGGCTTGACAGTGTGCAACATATCATAGAGAAAGTGGGAAATTGTGGTAAAAGGTGGTAGAGTCTCCTCAGAAAAGGCCCCTTCCCCGGACAAAAAGCACCCCGCGCGCCACGCGGGGGAAACGGCGGAAGCGGGTGCGCATCCTCTACACTTCGCGCAACAGCGCGAGATGAAAGGCAAGTGGTGTTCCCGTGTTGTTCAGAGGCCGTTCCCACCGCAGTCTCGACCCCAAGGGCCGACTGATGCTGCCGCCGGATTTCCGCGACATCCTCGTGTCGCGCGCCGAGGGCGGCAAGCTGGTGCTGACCAGCTTCGACGACTGCGTCATGGGCTACCCCCTGCCGGACTGGGAAGACTTCGAGCGCAAGTTCTCGACCCTGAAGAACCCCTCGCGCAAGATGCGCGACTTCCGCCGCCTGGTCATCGGCAGCGCCGAGCTCATGGACATGGACGGGCAGGGGCGGGTGCGCATTTCGCGTTCGCACATGGACTACGCGGGCATCACCAAGGACGTGGTGCTGCTGGGCCAGGGCAGCCGCTTCGAAATCTGGGACCAGGGCCGCTTTGACGGCATCGTGGCGCAGGACTTCGACGACGTGGCCGCCGAACTGGCCGACAGCGGCATAGAACTTTCCCTCTAGTCAGCAAGGCACGGCCCTCAAAAGCTCCAGGATACCGCAATGACCGGCGCACCCGTTCCCACCGCACCGCAGGCCGCCCCCGCTCCCACGGAAGGGGCGCGCGCCGCCGCGCTGCACGTGCCCGTGCTGCTGGACGAGGTGCTGGAGGCGCTGGCGCCCCGCCCCGGCGGCCGCTACCTGGACGGCACCGTGGGGCTTGGCGGCCATTCGGCGGCCATCATGGAGCGCATCGGCCCGGGCGGCGAACTGTGCTGCCTCGACCGCGACGCCACCGCCCTGGACCTGGCCCGCCAGCGCCTGGCCCCGTGGGGCGGCCGCGTGCACTTCTTCCACACCCGCTACGCCGACTTCGAATCCGCGCTGGACCAACTGGGCTGGGACAAGGTGGACGGCGCGCTCATCGACATCGGGGTGTCGTCCATGCAGATCGACACCGCCGGTCGCGGCTTCAGCTTCCATGCGGACGGCCCGCTGGACATGCGCATGGACCAGGGCGGCGACGAGGATTCGGCCGCCAGGCTGGTGAACCGGGCCACCGTGGACGTGCTCAAGGACATCATCCGCCGCTACGGCGAGGACCCCATGGCCGGGCGCATCGCCCGCGCCATCGTGGACGCCCGCGCGGCGGGCCCCATCGAGACCACGGCCCAGTTGGCGGCCATCGTGGACAGGGCCTACCCGGCCAAGTGGCGCGCCACCTCGCGCAACCACCCGGCCACCCGCACCTTTCAGGCCCTGCGCATGGCCGTCAACGACGAGTTGGGCCAGTTGGAACGCTTTCTCGACCGCATCCTGGACCGGCTGAACCCCGGCGGGCGGCTGGCGGTGATCACCTTCCATTCCCTGGAAGACCGCATCGTCAAGCACCGCCTGCGCGACGAAGCGCAGGGCTGCGTGTGCCCGCGCAACGTGTCCCGCTGCGAATGCGGCCACACGGCCCGCGTGGACGTGCTGACCCGGAAGCCGGTCACCGCCACCGGGGCGGAACTGGCCCGCAACTCCCGCGCCGCCAGCGCCAAGCTGCGCGCGGCCGTGCGGCTGGCCCGGGGGCAGGCCCCGCGCCCCCGGCGGCGCAACAAGTACGCCCCCGGCGACCGCGATGCAGGGCAGGGGGGCGCGTCATGAGCCACGGCGTGGGAAGCTGGGTGCTGGCCATGATCCTGTCGGTGCTGACCAGCCTGGTGCTGGGGCTTTCGCTGGTCTGGCTGAACATCGAACGCATGGACATGGCCTACACCCTGCGCAAGTTGCAGGGCGAACTGGACGGCAGGGCGGCCCTGACCGCCAAGCTGGAAGTGGAGCGGGACCGGCTGATGTCGCCGTATGAACTGGGAAGGAAGGCGGAGGCCATGGGCATGCGGGGGGCGCGCCCCGGCCAGATCCGCCGCATCGAGGAGGCGGGGCGCTAGCGCCCCGGAGCGTCATGCTGCGAGCAGACAGGAAGTCACGCATTCTCGGCAGGCCCGCGCCGCGCACCGCGCGCGACGCGCGTCCCTCTTTCGAGGCGCGCGCGCCCCGCGCCGCACGCGCCCTGCGCAACAGGAAGGCCCCCGGCTCGCCGTTCGGCGGCGGCCCGCGCTTCAATCCCTTTGCCCGCTTCGGCGGGGCGGACTGGAGCAAGGTGCGCCTGTACGGCGTGGGCTGCATGTTCGCGCTGCTGTGGGTGCTGCTGTGGGCGCGCGCCTGGTACGTGCAGGTCTACGACGGCGACCGGCTGGCCGGGCTTGCCCGCCGCCAGCACATGGCGGCGGAGACCGTTTCCGGCCGGCGCGGGGCCATCCTTGACCGCAACGGGCAGATCCTGGCCCGCAGCGTGGAGGTGCGCTCCGTCTACGTCCGCCCCGGCGAGGTCCGCGACGTGGACGCCACGGTCAACGCCCTGGCCGCCGCGCTGGAAGCCCCGGCCAAGAACGTGCGCGACGCCGTTGTCGCCAAGCGGGGCTTTTCGTGGGTGGCCCGCAAGGTGGACGACCTGGCCGCGGAGAACGTGCGCAAGGCCGGCCTGCCCGGCGTGTACCTGACCAGCGAGTACGAGCGCATCTATCCCTTCAAGCAGATGGCCGGGCAACTGCTCGGCTTCGTGGGCATGGAGAGCAAGGGCCTGGAAGGCATAGAGCTGGCCTTCGAGGAAGTGCTGAGCGGCGATTCCGCCCGCAACGTGGTGCAGCGCGACGCCGCCGGCCGCCGCCTGGACATGGACGGCGGCGCGGGCCGCGCGTCCCTGCGCGGCCGCGACGTGCGCCTGACCATCGACACCCAGGTGCAGTTCTTTGCCGAAGAAGCCCTGGCCCGCTCCGTGGACCAGTTCGACGCCTCCTGGGGCGGCTGCCTGGTGGTGGACGTGGACTCCGGCGACATCCTGGCCTGGGCGCAGTACCCGTTCTTCAATCCCAACGCCTACCGCGACTACAAGGCCGACCGCTGGCGCAACCGCCTGGCCGCCGACGCACTGGAGCCCGGCTCCACGCTGAAGCCGTTCCTGGTGGCCGCCGCGTTGCAGGAAGGCGTGGTCAAGGGCGACACCTCCTTCAATTGCGAAAAGGGCCGCTGGAAGACCCGCTACATCACCATCCGCGACACGCACAGCTACGACGTGCTGCCCGTGAACAAGGTGCTGCGCTACTCCAGCAACATCGGCATGGCCAAGATCGGCCTGGAACTGGGGTCCAGGCGCTACTGGGAATACCTGAGCCAGTTGGGCTTCGGCGACCGCACCGGCCTGCCCATCACCGAGAGCAAGGGCATCCTGCGCGATCCGCGCCACTGGTCCGAGCCGGACCTGATCACCACCTCGTTCGGCCAGTCCATCGCCGCCACCGGCGTGCAGATGGCCCAGGCCTACCTGACCCTGGCCAACGGCGGCGAACGCAAGCCGCTGCGGCTGATCGCGGATTCCGGCGACGACACCCCGGCCAACTCGGCCAGCCAGAAGGTGTACAACGACAAGACGGTGAAGCAGGTCATCTCCATGCTGCGCGAAGTGGTGGAGGAAGACGGCACCGGCACCCGCGCGCGCATCCCCGGCATCATGGTGGGCGGCAAGACCGGCACCGCGCAAAAGGCTGACGAGACGGGGCGTTACGGCCACGAACGGCTGGCTTCGTTCGTGGGGTTCGCCCCCATCGACCGGCCCAAGTATCTGATATTGGTCATGGTGGACGAACCGCAGAAAAATTCGTACGGCGGCGTGGTCGCCGCGCCCGTGTTCAAGCACGTGGCCATGCGCACCATGGCCTACCACGGCCTGCTGCCCGACGCCCCCGACCCCGAGGCCCCCACCTACGCCACGCCCATGGGCAAGACCGGCCCGGTGGAAGTGCGCCGCGAGGTGGCCGAGGCCGTGCGCGAGGACCCCGACGGGGTGCCCAACGTGGTGGGCAAATCGGTGCGCCGGGCCGTGGAGGTGTTCGCCCGGCAGGGCATGGTGCCCGTGCTCAAGGGCGTGGGGCAGACCGTGATCCGCCAGACCCCGGAACCGGGTGCCGAATGGCCCAAGGGCCAGCCCGCGGGGCAGTGCGTCCTCTGGCTTTCCGAGAATTCGTAGGAGCATCGCCGCATGACCCGCATTTCCTTTGACGACCTTCTGGCCCGCATTCGCAAGGACAGGCCGGAAATCCGCACCGACTCGCGCAGGGTGGGCCGGGGCGACGTGTTCGTGGCCGTGCCCGGCGTCGCCGCCAACGGCGGGGCGGGTGTGGACGGCGCGGACTTCATCCCCAAGGCGTGGGCCGCCGGGGCCGGGGCGGTGGTCTGCCTGCCCGGCCGGGTGGACGAGGCCCTTGCCGCCGCTCCGGAAGGTTCCGTGGTCGCCGCGCACGACGACCCGCGCGCGGCCATCGGCCTGCTGGCGCAGGCGCGGTACGGCACGGACGCGCTGTCCTTCCCGGTGGTGGCTGTCACCGGCACCAACGGCAAGACCACCATCACCTATCTGCTGGAACACGTGTTTTCCGCCCTGGGCCGCCGGGCCGGGGTGCTGGGCACGGTCAGCTACCGCTGGCCGGGCTTCGCCATGGACGCGCCGCTGACCACGCCCGACTGCATCGAAATCCACGCCATGCTGGCCCGCATGCAGGCCGCCGGGGTGGACGTGGCGCTGATGGAGGTCTCGTCCCACGCGCTGGACCAGCGCCGGGTGGCGGGCATCCGCTTCGCCGGGGCCATCCTGACCAACCTGACGCAGGACCATCTGGACTACCACGGCGACATGGAACGCTACTATGCCGCCAAGGCCCGCCTGTTCACCGGACTGCCCGACGCGGACAAGGCCTGCGCCGTCAACGCCGACGACGCCTGGGGCCGCCGCCTGCTGGGCGAGGTTCCGCACGCCATCGGCTTCGGGCTGGATGCGCGGCCCGATGGGGGAGAAGTCGTGCCGGGCCGCCGCCACCTGCACGGCGAAATGGTCCGCAACGACACCTCGGGCCTCACGTTGCGCATGACCTTCGAGGGGCGGCAGTGGGAACTTTCCTCGCACCTCGTGGGCGCGCACAACGCCTCCAACCTGCTGGCCGTGCAGGCCGTGTGCCTGGGCATGGGCCTTGCGCCCGAAGATTTCGCCAGCCTGGCCGACTTCGCCGGGGTACCGGGGCGGCTGGAGCGCATCGTGAACCCGCGAGGGCTGGACATTTTCGTGGATTACGCCCATACCCCCGACGCGCTGGAAAACGTGCTGCGCGCGCTGCGCGCGGTGGGCTTTGCGCGCATCGTCACCGTGTTCGGCTGCGGCGGCAACCGCGACCGCACCAAGCGCCCGCTGATGGGGCAGGCGGTGGCGCGGTATGCCGACGTGGCCGTGCTCACGTCCGATAACCCCCGCCACGAGGACCCCGAAGCCATCATGGCCGATGTGCTGCCCGGCCTTGCCGGTGCGCGCGAGGTGGTCAGCGACCCCGACCGGGCCAGGGCCATCGGCAAGGCCCTCGCGCTGCTGCGGCCGGGCGACGCGCTGCTGGTGGCGGGCAAGGGGCATGAAAGTTACCAGCAGATCGGCGACCGCAAGGTGCCGTACAGCGACCAGCAGGTCATCCGGGAGATATTGGGGTGCAATTGATGTCCACCACCACGCGCCACGCCGCGCGGGTCCGCGCCGTGCCCTGCCAGGCCGGTCGGACCAGCCAGGCCAGTCGGGCCGGTTCCGCCGCGCGCACCGGGGGTTTCCGGCGCGCCGTCCTGACGGCGCGCGCGGCCGGACAGCCGGACGGACACGTGACCGAACGCACCACCGGGAGCCGCCATGCTGTATAACCTGCTGTACCCGCTGAGCTCCGAATTCACGGTCCTCAACGTCTTCCGCTACATCACCTTCCGGTCGGTGTGGGCGCTCTTGACCGCGCTGCTGCTGTCCATCCTCATGGGTCCGCGCTTCATCGAATGGCTGCAACGCATCAAGTGCGGCCAGCAGATCCACGAGGACGTCACCTGCCACGTGCAGAAGGCGGGCACCCCCACCATGGGCGGCCTGCTCATCGCCTTTTCCCTGTCCGTGAGCGTGCTGCTGTGGGCCGACCTGACCAACAAGTACGTCTGGCTGACCATGCTCATCTTCCTGGGCTTCGGGCTGGTGGGCTTTCTGGACGACTACATCAAGATCCGCCGCCGCAACAACAAGGGCCTGTCCGCCCGCGCCAAGTTCGCGGGGCAGGTGGCGGTGGCCGCCGTGGCCATGTACCTGGTGGTCAGCGAGCCGGTGTACTCCACGCGGCTGGCCTTTCCGTTCTTCAAGGGGCTCGCGCCCGACCTGGGCTGGCTGTACATCCCCTTCGCGGTGACGGTCATGGTGGGTTCGTCCAACGGGGTGAACCTCACCGACGGGCTGGACGGCCTGGCCATCGGGCCCACCATCATCGCGGGCATGGTCTTCGCCGTGTTCATCTACGTGGCGGGCAACGTGCAGATGTCCGGCTACCTGCAAGTGCCCTACGTGCCCGGCGTGGGCGAGGTCACCGTGTTCTGCGGGGCGCTGGTGGGGGCGAGCCTGGGTTTTCTGTGGTTCAACGCCTATCCCGCCCAGGTGTTCATGGGCGACGTGGGCTCGCTGGCCCTGGGCGGCGCGCTGGGCTTCCTGGCCGTGCTGTGCAAGCAGGAACTGCTGCTGCTCGTCGTGGGCGGGCTGTTCGTGGTGGAAACCCTGTCGGTGATCCTGCAGGTGGGCTACTTCAAGTTCACGGGCGGCAAGCGCATCTTCCGCATGGCCCCACTGCATCATCACTTCGAATTGCAGGGCATCCCCGAGTCGAAGATCATCATCAGGTTCTGGATCATGTCGGCGCTGCTGGGGCTGATGGCGCTGTCGGTTCTGAAATTGCGCTAGGACAAGGATACGGCAATGACCTGCGACAAGCACATGGCGCGGACCATCGGCAAGGGCGACCTTGCGGTGGTCGTGGGCGCGGGCCGCTCCGGCATGGCGGCCGCGCGGCTGCTGCACCGCATGGGCGCGCGCGTGCGTCTGCTGGAACGCAACGCCGGCGGGGTGCCCGCCGACTTCGCGCGCTGGGCCGCCGGGGCCGGGGTGGAAATCGCCACCGGCGACCATTCCCCGGCGCAGTTCGAGGGCGCGCGGGCCGTGGTGCCCAGCCCAGGCATGGCCGTGGCCGCCCTGCGTCCCCTGCTTTCGGCAGGGCCGGACGCACCCGAGGTGTTGGCCGAGATGGAGCTTGCCTGGCGGCAACTGGACGGCGAGCCGGTGCTGGCCGTCACCGGCACCAGCGGCAAGACCACCACGGTTTCGCTGTGCGCCGCCATGCTGCGCGCGCAGGGCCTTGCGGTGTTCCTGGGCGGCAACATCGGCACCCCCCTCAGCGAGTACGTGCTGTCGGTCGCGGATGGCGGGCCGCGCGCCGACGTGCTGGTCATCGAGATTTCCAGCTTCCAGTTGCAGGCGTGCACCACCTTTCGCCCGCGTGTGGCCATGCTGCTGAACATCAGCGAGAACCACCTGGACTACCATGCCGACATGGCGGAATACATCGACGCCAAGTTCCGGCTGTTCCGATGCATGGAAGAAGGGGACCTGGCCATCTTCGGCGAGGGCGTGCGCGACCTGGCGGCCGCGCGCGCACCCAGGGCCCGCACGCTGTTCTTCGACGCCGGGGCCGGGCGCTTTCCGCATACCCGGCTGCTGGGCGGGCACAACCAGGCCAACATCGAGGCCGCATGGCAGGCCTGCCGCGAATTCGGCGTGACGGCCGAGGCGGCGGAAAAGGCCGTGGCGGACTTCGCCCCGCTGGAGCACCGGCTGGAGGCCGTGGCCGAGCGCAACGGCGTGCTGTGGGTGAACGATTCCAAGTGCACCACGGTGGAGGCGTTGCGTGTGGCGCTGCAAGCCTTCGACCGGCCGGTGGTGCTGATGGTGGGCGGCAAGTTCAAGGGGGGCGACCTCGCGTCCCTGCTGCCGCTGATGCGCGGGCGGGTGCGGGCCGTGGTGGGCTTTGGCGCCAGCCGTGAACAGTTCGAGGCCGCGTGGCTGGGCCAGGGGGATTTTCCCATGTTGTGGCATGACACCCTGGAACCCGCCGTGGCCGAGGCCGCCGCGCTGGCCAAGCCCGGCGACGCGGTGGTGATGGCCCCGGCCACCTCCAGCTTCGACCTGTTCGCCAACTACAAGGAGCGCGGCCACGCCTTCCGCCGCGCTGTGGAGGCCCTGCCATGAGGTTCGGCGCGCAAGCGGACGCCCATCCCTCGGCCGCGCTGGCCGACCTGCGGCACGACGGGTCCGGCCATTACGGCAGCTTCGGCGGCATCGCCCACGGCGATCACGGCCCGCAGAACGGCGTGGACTGGTGGCTGTTCGCCATCGCCCTGACCCTGCTGGGCATCGGCCTGCTGATGGTGCTGTCCGCCAGCGGCATCGTGGCCGAGCGCTTCAACGGCGACAAGTACTACTTTTTCAAGCGCCAGCTGATTTTCGCCTGCGTGGGCGGCGTGTCCCTGTTCACCGCCGCGCTGATGCCGCGCAACCTGCTGTACAAGCTGCAATACCCCATCCTGTTCGGGGTGCTCATCCTGCTCGTCCTGGTGCTGACGCCGCTGGGCAACAAGGTCAACGGCGCACGCCGCTGGATCCAGGTGGGGCCCGTGGCCGTGCAGCCCATGGAGTTCACCAAGATCGCCCTGGCCCTGTACCTGGCCTACTTCATGAGCACCAAGCAGGAGATCATCAAGACCTTCAGCCGGGGGGTCATACCGCCGTTCGCCGTGACCGGGGTGTTCTGCGCGCTGCTGTTGCGCCAGCCCGACTTCGGCGGGGCGGCGGTGCTGGCCATGATCCTGTTCTTCATGTGCCTGGTGGGCGGCACCCGGTTCTTCTACTTGGCCGTGTCCGGGGCGGCGGCCGTGGCGGGCGCCGTCATGCTGGTGGTGCATTCGCCGTACCGCTTCCGCCGGTTCACTGCCTTTCTCGACCCCTTCGCCGACGCGCAGGATTCCGGCTACCAGCTGGTGCAGTCGCTGTTCGCGCTGGGGTCCGGCGGCATCACCGGCGTGGGCATCGGCGCCAGCCGCCAGAAACTGTTCTACCTGCCGGAAGCGCACAACGACTTCATCATCGCCGTGCTGGGCGAGGAACTGGGCTTCATCGGCATGTCGCTGGTCTTCGTGCTGATGGGCATGCTGTTCTGGCGGAGCTTCCGCATCGCCGCCCGGCAGGACGACCTGCGCGACCGGTTCACCGCCTTCGGGGTGACCCTGGTGCTGTTGCTGGGGGCCGTGCTGAACATGGCGGTGGTCATGGGCGTGGCGCCCCCCAAGGGCGTGCCCATGCCCTTCCTGAGCTACGGGGGCAGCAGCCTGCTGACCACCCTGACCTGTGTGGGGCTGTTGCTGAACTATTCGCGCACGGCACGCTGACGGCGTGCCGCCGCACGTTTTCACCATCGCACGAGACACCGGAGGAAACACCATGCGCCGCGTCATCCTCACCACGGGCGGAACCGGGGGGCACATCTTCCCGGCGCTGGCCGTGGCCGAGGAGATCACCCGCCGTCATCCCAAGGCCCGCATCCTGTTCCTGGGCGGACAGTACGGGCCGGAAGCCGACCTTGCGGCCCGCGCCGGGCTCGAGTATGTGGGCCTGCCGGTACGCGGGGTGATGGGGCGCGGCCTGCGCGCGGTGGCCGCCGCCGGGGCCATGGCCCTTGGCGTGTGGCGCGCGGTGTCCATGGTGCGCCGGTTCGACCCGGACATCGCCGTGGGCTTCGGCGGCTACGCCGCCTTCGCCGGGGTGCTGGCCGCGCGCCTGTGCGGCAGGCCCGCCGCCATCCACGAGCAGAACGCCATCCCCGGACTGACCAACCGCCTGCTGGGCCACGTGGTGCAGCGGGTGTTCCTGTCCCTGCCGGACACGGCGGGCGTATTCCCCGCGCGGCGCTGCGTGGCCACCGGCAACCCGGTGCGCGCGGCCATCGTTGCGGCGGGGGCGGCAGGGGCGGCCCAGGGTAAGGGGGACGAGGCCCACGGAGGCGGGGACGCCCCGCGTTCCGTCCACTCGCGCCGCCTGCTGGTCATGGGAGGCAGCCTTGGCGCCCGCGCCATCAACGATGCCGTGGTGGCCGCGCTGCCCACCCTGCGCGATGCCGGGGTGGAACTGTGGCACCAGACCGGCACCGCCGACTGGGAGCGGGTGCGCGCGGGCTACAAGCAGGCCGGAATTTCCCAGGCCCGCGTCGAGGCGTTCATCGACGACGTGGCCAGCGCCTACACCTGGGCGGACCTTGTCCTGTGCCGCGCCGGGGCCACCTCCGTGGCCGAACTGGCCGTGGCGGGCAAGCCCTCGGTGCTGGTGCCGTTTCCCTTCGCCACCCACGACCACCAGTTGCACAACGCCCGGCATATTGCCGACGCCGGGGCCGCGCTGGTGGTGGAGCAGAAGGACCTTGCCCCCGGCCCCGACGGCAGGCCCGCCGTGGCGCTGGACCGTGTGCTGGTCGAACTTCTGGCCGACCGCCAGCGCCTGGGACACATGGGCCGCGCTGCCCACGCCATGGGCAGGCCGCAGGCTGCCGCCGCCGTGGTGGACGGCATGGAAGCTATCCTCGCGGGGCACAAGTAGGTTGGAGTTTTTCGTGTGTTCTTTGCGAGGGTGGAGCCGGTTTTTTGTTTGCCTCCGGCGGGCAAGGGGCTCCGCCCCCTGCACCCCCGTTATGGAAGAGTATTTTATTGGTGTAGCAACGTATCGTTCTGGTCTGTGTTGCATTTGACCGAACTGCCCTCTCGAAATGGGGGTGCAGGGGGCGGAGCCGCGCTGCGATCGCCATCCGTAAGACTCGAAGACTCGTCTAACGGCTGCCGTCCTTGCCCGCCGGAGGCGTAAAAAACAGAACCCTGCTTTCGCCAGCGGCCGCAATAACGCGAAAGGCAACATGAAAAACTATGAATAACAACAAGATCAAGAAAATACACATGGTGGGCATCGGCGGCTCGGGCATGAGCGGCATTGCCGAGGTGCTGCTGAACCTGGGCTACGAGGTGTGCGGTTCGGACATGTCCGACGGCACGGTGGTGCGCCGCCTGCGCAAGCTGGGGGCCGAGATCTACATCGGCCACGGCGAGGGCAACCTGACCGACGCGCAGGTGCTGGTGAAGTCCACGGCCATCGGCGACGACAATCCGGAGGTGGCGGCCGCGCGCAAGCGGGGCATTCCCATCATTCCGCGCGCCGAAATGCTGGCCGAGCTGATGCGCCTGCGCACGGGCATCGCCATTGCGGGCACGCACGGCAAGACCACCACCACCTCGCTCACGGCGGCCATCTTCGACGAGGCGGGCACCGACCCCACGGTGATCATCGGCGGCCGCCTGAACGCCTACGGGGCCAACGCCCGCCTGGGCGACGGCGCCTACCTCATCGCCGAGGCGGACGAATCGGACGGCTCGTTCCTGTGCCTGTTCCCCATCGTCACCGTGGTCACCAACGTGGACATGGACCACATGGACCACTACCCCTCGCAGCAGGCCATCGACGACGCCTTCGTGGACTTCATGAACAAGGTGCCGTTCTACGGCATGAACGTGGTCTGCGGCGACGACCCCGGCGTGCGCCGCCTGCTGCCGCGCGTGAAGCGCCCGGTGGTCACCTACGGCTTCGACGAGGGCAACGCCATCCGGGCCGAGGTGCTGGCCTGCGCGGACACCAGCCTGTTCAACGTCATCGTCGACGGCGAGGACATCGGGCAGGTGCGTCTGGCCCAGCCGGGCCGCCACAACATCCTGAACGCCCTGGCCGCCATCGGCGTGGCGCTGGAATGCGACATCGCGCCCGAGAAGATCGTGTCGGGCCTGGCCAGGTTCGGCGGGGTGGGGCGGCGCTTCGAGCGCAAGGGCGAGCGCGACGGCGTGCTGGTGGTGGACGACTACGGTCACCACCCGGCGGAGATCGCGGCCACCCTGGCCACGGCGCGCCAGTGCTTCCCGCACCGGCGGCTGGTGGTGGTGTTCCAGCCGCACCGGTTCACCCGCACCCAGGCCCTGTTCGGCGAGTTCTGCAAGGTGTTCGACGGGGTGGACAAACTGCTGCTGACGGAAATCTACCCCGCGTCGGAAAAGCCCATCCCCGGCGTGAGCGGGCAAAGCCTGGCCCAGGGCATCCGCCAGGTGTCGAAGACCGACGTGACCTACCATCAGGATTTCGATTCCGTGCTGGCGGCGCTGCCCGAAGTGCTGCAACCCGGCGACCTGCTGCTGACGCTGGGCGCGGGCAACGTGACCACCATCGGCCCCCGCTACCTGGAAGGGGAATAGCATGCTCAAGGTTCTCGACGGCCCCGTGCTTGCGCACCGCACCACGCTCCGCCTTGGCGGCAGGGCGCTGGCGGAGGCGCGCGCGGCCGGGCCGGGGGACCTGGACGGCCTGCCCGAAGCGCTGGCGCGCCTTGGCGGCGAGCCGCGCATGCTGGGCTGCGGCAGCAACATTTTGGCCGACGACGGCGAACTGCCCGTGGTGGTGGTGACGCTGGAGGACGGCGGCCCCTTCGACGCCGCGCCGGAAGTGACCGGCGAGACGGAGGACGGCCGCGTGCTGGTGCGCGTGGGCGCGGCGCAACGGCTGCCGCGCCTGGTGTCGCGCCTGTCCGCGTGGGGCCTTTGCGGCATGGAAGGGCTGGCGGGGATACCCGGCGCGGTGGGCGGCGCGGTGGCCATGAACGCCGGTTCCTACGGCTGCGAATGCGGCGCGGCGCTGCATTCCGTCTCGGTGTTCTCGCCCGCGCTGGGCCACGTGACCCTGGGGCGCGAGCGGTTCCGGTACGGGTACCGCCATTTCGAGGTGTTGGACGCCGCGGGCTCGCCGCTGGACGGCTGGTTCCTGGTCACCTCGGCCACCTTTGCTCTTACGCGGTGCGACAGCGCGGTGGTGCATGCGGCCATGCGCGGCAATTACCTGAAGAAGAAAGCGACGCAACCGGTGCTGGCCCACAGTGCGGGGTGCGTGTTCCGCAATCCCTCTACAGATAATCCAGCGGGCAAGTTGCTGGATGCGGCGGGCTTGAAAGGGCACCGCATCGGCGGCATGGCCTTCTCGTCCATGCATGCCAACTTCATGGTCAACGAAGGAAATGGCACTGCAAAAGAGGCTTTCAGTTTATTACAGTTGGCAAGAGTTGCCGTGAGTGAACGTTTCGGAATAGACCTTGAACTTGAAGTGAAGGTCTGGTCATGGCGGTAGCATTGTCGCGTGGAAAGAAAGGCGCGAAGAATGCGTACAGCAGAAAAAGCGTGAAGCCGCAGAAGCCCACGCTGAATCCGGGCAACGGACTGCTCTCGTTCGTCAAGTGGATATTCACCATGCTGCTTTCCGTATCCCTTCTGGTCGGAATAAGCATAGGTTTGCTGTACGTCTACAGATATGCGACCAGTTCTGAATATTTTGCAGTCAAATCTATTGAAGTCTCCGGCAATTTGAGGTTAAGACAGGAGGAAATCCTGGCGTTGGCGGGCGTTGCCCCCGGCTCGAACAGCCTTGCGGTGAACATCGCGGACATGGAGTCGGGCCTGCTGCGCAACCCCTGGATTACGGAAGTATCCGTAAAAAGGTTGCTTCCGGACGGATTTGCGATAAAAGTCGCTGAACGGGAGCCGAAGTTCTGGGTACAGCGCGGAGGAGAGCTTCTCTACGCCGACGAACACGGCAACATCATCGCCCCGGTGGGGGCGGGCCGGTTCACCTCGCTGCCCACGCTGGAAGTGGAGACGGGGGCCGAGGAAGCGCTGGAGCGATTGCCCGAGATAACCGGCGATCTGAAGCGGGCCAGGCTGCCCGTGGACATCGCCCTGGTATCGTGGGTGCGCCTGAGCCCCGGCAAGGGCGTGGAACTGTATCTGGAAAACAGCGACCTGCGGCTCAGCATCGCGCTGGAAGACTGGCGCGAGAACCTCGACAGGCTGGGTAAGGTGCTCGACGACCTTGCCCGTCGGGGCGAACTGAAGCAGGTGCGCGAGGTGAAGGCGGGGGGCGTCAACGTCTGGGTACAGAAGGACGCCGCCCTCGGCGGCTGACCCGGCAGAGCGAAACCGCACGGGCAGCCCCCACGGCACCCGTTCGGCATCGCGTAAACAGGAGTAGCAGATGCCCAAGTCGGATCTGATTGTCGGCCTTGATATCGGTACCACCAAGATCTGCGCGGTCGTGGGCGAAGCCACGCCCGACGGGGTCGATATCGTCGGCATCGGCACCAGTCCCTCCACCGGCCTGCGCAAGGGCGTGGTGGTCAACATCGAGCAGACCGTCCAGTCCATCAAGAAAGCTCTCGAAGAAGCCGAGCTGATGGCCGGCTGCGAAATCCGTTCGGTCTATGCGGGTATCGCGGGCAGCCACATCAAGGGCTTCAACAGTCATGGCGTCATCGCCGTAAAGGGCGGCGAGGTGGGCCCCAAGGACGTCGAACGCGCGCTGGACGCGGCGAAAGCCGTGGCCATTCCGCTGGACCGCGAAGTCATCCACATCCTTCCGCAGGAATACATCGTGGACGACCAGCGCGGCATCGCCGACCCGCTCGGCATGGCGGGCGTGCGGCTCGAGGTCAAGGTGCACATCGTGACGGGCGCCGTGACGTCCGCCCAGAACATCGTGCGTTCCTGCCACAGGAGCGGGCTCGACGTGTCGGACATCGTGCTCGAGGCGCTGGCCTCCAGCAAGGCCGTGCTGACCGAGGAAGAGAGGGAGATTGGCGTCGCCCTCGTGGACCTTGGCGGCGGCACCACCGACATCGCCGTGTTCTCCAACGATTCCATCAAGCACACGGGCGTGCTTGCGCTGGGCGGACAGAACCTGACCAACGACATCGCGTTCGGGTTGCGCACCCCCATGGTCTCGGCCGAAAAGATCAAGGTCAAGTACGGCTGCGCCATGGCCGACCTTGTGCGCAACGACGACCTCATCGAGGTGCCGAGCGTGGGCGGGCGCGATCCGCGCCGCCTGTCGCGCCAGGTGCTTGCCGAAATCTGCGAACCCCGCATGGAGGAAATCCTGTCGCTGGTGGATCAGGAACTCGTCCGCTCCGGCTTCAAGAGCATGATCGGGGCGGGCGTGGTGCTGACCGGCGGCACGGCCCTCATCGACGGGTGCCAGGAACTTGGCGAGCAGATCTTCAACATGCCCACCCGCATCGGCTACCCCCGCAATGTGGGCGGGCTGCGCGACGTGGTGAACAGCCCGAAGTTCGCCACCGCCGTGGGGCTTCTGCGCTACGGCGCCGAAAAGGAGGGCCTCGAGCTCAAGTTCCGCATCCGCGACGGAAACGTGTTCAACCGCGTGCTGTCGCGCATGCGCAAGTGGTTCTCCGACATCTCGTAAACCGTGGGTCCAGCGGACCAGTCATTCGGACAAGGAGAGGCGTATGGAATTTCACGAGATCGATGCCGAAAGCACCGCGAAGATCAAGGTCATCGGTGTCGGCGGCGGCGGCGGCAACGCGGTCCAGAACATGATATCCTCCGCGCTGAAGGGCGTCACCTTCATCGCGGCGAACACCGATATCCAGGCCCTCAGCCGGTCTTCCGCCGAACTCAAGATCCAGCTCGGCGACAAGCTGACCAAGGGCCTCGGCGCGGGCGCCAACCCCGGCATCGGCCGCGACGCCGCCCTTGAAAGCATGGGCGCCATCAAGGACGCCATCGGCGAGGCCGACATGGTCTTCGTCACCGCGGGCATGGGCGGCGGCACCGGCACCGGCGCGGCCCCCGTCATCGCGCAGGCCGCCAAGGAACTGGGCGCGCTGACCGTGGGCGTGGTCACCAAGCCGTTCTTCTTCGAAGGCAAGAAGCGCCTGGAAGCCGCCGAACTCGGCATTTCCGAATTCCGCGAGCACGTGGACAGCCTGATCACCATCCCCAACGACCGCCTGCTCTCCCTGGCCCCCAAGAAGGCCACCTTCGTGGAAATGCTGAAGAAGGCCGACGAAGTGCTGTACTTCGCGGTGAAGGGCATTTCCGACCTGATCATGGTGCCCGGCCTCATCAACCTGGACTTCGCGGACGTGAAGGCGGTGATGGGCGAATCGGGCCTGGCCATGATGGGCGCGGGCATCGCGCGCGGCGAATCGCGCGCCCGCGAGGCCGCCATGAAGGCCATCACCAGCCCGCTGCTGGAAGACGTGTCCATCGACGGCGCGCGCGGCGTGCTCATGAACATCACCTGCGGGCCGGACCTGACCATCGACGAGGTCAGCGAAGCCGCGGGCATCATCCAGGAAGCCGCGCACGAGGACGCGCGCATCTTCTTCGGCACCGTGTTCGACGACGCGGCGGGCGAGGAAATGCGCATCACCGTCATCGCCACCGGCATCGACGCGGGCATCGTGGGCGTGGAAGGCGCGGGCAAGTCGGGCACGGTCACCCCGTTCCGCAAGGGCGGCTCGCTGGCCCAGCCCGCCCCCCGTTCGGCCGCGCAGCCGCGCGCCGAGCAGGTGCAGGCCAAGCCCGCCGCGCAGCAGACGGTCCAGCCGCGCGGCCTGGGCGGCTTCTCGGACGACGACCGCAACATTCCCGCCTACCTGCGCAAGCAGGGCCAGGTGCAGGCCACGGTGAACCGCGTCAACAGCCACGCCCCCGGCGAAGAGGATTTCATCTTCGACGAGGACGAATTCGAGATTCCGTCCTTCATCCGCAAGCAGGCGGACTAGCGGGCGGAAGCTCCACGGCCCGCGCCTCTTCTCCGCGCCGCGCGGAAAGGGCGATGCGGGCCGCCCGGCCCAGCGGAACCGGCGTTGCAAACCGGGGGGGTACGCCGCGGGCGCCGGGTACGCACGCGCCTTGCGTGCACGATACGCACGATAGACCCCGCGCACGGGACGAAGAAGACGCCTCTCCATCCCGGGCACGGTTTACGGGAGGGCCGCCCCCAACGGGGCGGCCTTTTCTCGTTGCGGGGGCTGGATTTTTTCACGGCAGTGGTTACGCTGTATGCCGTGCGTGACTGCCCGGCAAGCCGTGGCCCGGCCGGTTCGACGGCCGCAGCAGGCGGACGGCATGTGGCCGATGTGCCGCACAGCCCGCAAAGGAGACAACCATGCTGACGCAACAACTTTCCGGGGTTCACCCCACCCGCCGTGTCGCGCGGCCTTCACCGGTTCTCCCGCTGCTTCTGCTGATGGCGGCCCTGCTGGCCACCGCCTGCGCCCCGCTTGTCCGGGGGCTGAGCGGCGACGCCGTGGTTTCGTCGTCGCGCCCGCCGGTGCTGGTGCGTCCGGCCGCCGGGTTCACGCTGCTGGGCAGCGGGGCGGCATCGCCCTTGCTGAATACGGAACTGGGGCTGCGCCACGTTGACGTGGGCTGGGCGTTCTACGCCGATGTCACGCGCGAGCGGCAACTGGCCGTGCTGCTGAGCGAGGTGCCCAGCGGCTGGCAGTGGGAACTGGACGTTTCCAGCCCCTGGCGAGAAGTGCGGCGCGACGGATTTGCCACCGGCCCCGCCCGGTTCGCCGGCGCCACCTTCCTGATGCCCGCCTCGGCCGACCCGTTCGCGGCCATGTTGCCCGCGCCTCCGAAGCTGGCCCCTGACGAGGGCGAATGGCGTTGGCTGGTGCGGCGCTACACCCAACTGTCCGACTTCCGCGCCGTGAAGCTGGTGGTGGAATACCGCGAACCCGTGCCTGCGGGCGCGGGCGAGCAACTGGCCGATGCCCTGGACGCCGGGCAGCAGCCCTCGGGACGCGCCGCGGCCCTGCTGGGCGAGTTCGAGGCGCGGTCGCGCGCGGCCTTCTCGGTTGTGGCCTATCCCGAGGGCGGCGTGACGGCAGAGGATTTCGTGTTCGACGCCAGCAGGGTGCACGCGCGCAACCTGGCCGGCATGGCCGGGCGCATGGAGCCCATCCGCAACCTGCCCAGCGACAAGTAACCGCAGGCGGCAACCGGGGCAGGGGCGGCCCGCGCCGTACCCTGCCCCCCGATATGCTCCGGCGTCATTCTCCGGCGTTCTCCGCCGCCGGCCTCCGTCGCCACCGATTCTTTTGCCCCCGTGCGCCTCGCGTGCGCCCGGAACCGCCAGGGGAACCCCATGCCCAAGCTGATCGCCTTCGTCATCGTCCTGCTGCTGGCCGGCTTCGTCTACGCGCTCATGTACCGCAACCCCGTCCGGCGGGGGCTGGCGGGCGACATGCTGGCCTCGTCGGCACGGCCCGCGCTGCTGGTGCGTCCGGCGGCGGGGCTGGCGCCCGCAGGGGCGGGCGTGGCGGACATCGCGCCGGAAACGGCCAGCGCCACCGGCTCGGCCAGGGTGTACTATGCCCTGCACGCCGCGCCGGGCAGGGGCGGCAGTGGTGAACCGGCCCGTCTGGCGGCCCTGCTGGCGGAAGCTTCCAGCGAGTACCGCTGGCCGCTGGACGTGTCGTCGGGCCTGACCGAAGTGCGCACCGCCACCGGCGAACTGGCGGGCATGTCCCTGCGCGCCGCCACCTTCGTGCTGCCGCCGGACAGGGACGCGCTGGCCCCGGCCTTCGGCGACGATCCCGCCCCTTGGCGCTCCGGCGCGCTGGTGCGCAGGTTCACCGGGCTCGCGGAGATGCGCCACGTGAAGATGGTGGTGGAATACCGCGAACCGCTGGGGGGCGCCGGTGAACAGGGAGGGGAGGGCGCGCCCCGCTTCGGCCACCCGGCGGTGCTGGACGACCCGGCCGCGCTGGCGGCCTTCGAGGCGCGGGCGGAACGGGCCTTCCAACTGGAGCGGCCCGGCGGGGACTGGGCCAGGGGCAGGGACATCACCCGGCTGGACGCCGCGCCGGAGCAGGTGAAGCGCCGCGAGATCACCCGCATGCTGGGGATACTCGAGCGCGACAGGGGTGATGACCGCTGACGCGGATAGGGGTGACGAGGGGGGACGGCCGCTGACGCGGACTGGCGGGATGATCGCTGCCGCCTTGCGGAAAGGATGGGGGGCGGAAAAATTTGGCTTGGCGGAGAGCGGAAGGGCTATTCGGCGCGCTTCACGTAGCAGACGATGCGCCCTTCGGCCACGGCCACTCCGGGCGCGGATTCGGACGCGATGCGCACGAAGATGTTGCCGATGCGGTAGCCTTGCAGGCGCACGTCGGCCTCGGCGATGAGGTCGGCGAAGGGCGCGGGGCGCAGGAAGTCCACGCGCATGTCCACGGTGGAGACCATGTCGTTGGGGCCGAAATGGGTCCACAGGGCCACGTTGCCGCAGATGTCGGCCAGGGTGGAGATGACCCCGCCGTGCAGCGCCCCGCGCGACTTGTTGCCCGCGAATTCCTCGCGGAAGGGCAGGCGCAGCCGGGCGTAGCCGGTGCGCACCTCCTCCACCCGGATGCCGAGGTGGCGGTGCCAGTCCACGTGCTGCTCGACGAAGGACACGAGGTCTTCATGGACGGTGCTCACGGGGCCTCCCGGAGGTGTTGGCATGAAAAGAGGGGCGGGGAACATGGCCCCGCCCCTTTGTATATCCGATGTGTGCCGTGCGCGCCACCGGGTGAGGCACGCGCAGCGCCGGTCCGTCAGACGCCGGGCGATCCGCTCAGCGCCGCGCGATCCGCTCAGCGTCGCGCGGCCATGGCCTGCAGGCGGGCGATGCGTTCCTCCATGGGCGGGTGGGTGCTGAACAGGCTGGCCATGCGGGCGCCGCTGAACGGGTTCACGATGAACATGTGCGCGGTGGCCTGGCTGCCGTGCTGCATGGGCACCTTCTGCGACCACGCCTGGAGCTTGGCCAGCGCCCCGGCCAGGTACAACGGGTTGCCGGACAGCGAGGCGCCCGTCTCGTCGGCCAAATACTCGCGCGAGCGCGAGATGGCGAACTGGATCAGCGAGGCGGCGATGGGCGCCACGATGGCCATCATGATGGCCACCAGCGGGCTGGTGCCGCCCTCTTCGTCGTCGCCGCGGCCAAAGCCGAAGATGGCCGCCCACTGCATCATGTTGGCGATGGACACGATGACCGAGGCCAGCACCCCGGCCACGGTCTGCACCAGGATGTCGCGGTTGGCGATGTGGCCGATCTCGTGGGCCAGCACGCCCTTCAGTTCTTCCGGCGAGAGGATGCGCATGATGCCGTGGGTCACCGCCACCACGCCGTGGGCCGGGTCGCGCCCGGTGGCGAAGGCGTTGGGGGCGTCTTCGGGGATGACGCACACGCGCGGCTTGGGAATGCCCGCGCGGGCGGCCAGTTCCTCGACCATGGCGTGCAGCATGGGGGCGTCGTGGGGGGCCACCTCCTGCGCGCCGTACATGGAAAGGACGATCTTGTCGGAATACCAGTAGCTGCCGACGTTCATCACCAGGGCCAGGATCAGTGCGATCATGATGCCCGTCTTGCCGCCCATGGCCCCGCCAAGGACGATGATGATGCCCGAAAGAAGGGCAAGCAGCATGGCGGTCTTGATCTGACTGGTCACGGTCTGTGCTCCTTGCGTGGGTAGGCGCGGGATGGCCCGCACGGTTGGATGTCGGGCGGCTGGTCTGGGAACGGCCGGTGGCCTGGAAACGTCCGGTGGCCGATATGCCCCGGTGGCCGATATGTGTGGACGCGCCGGACCGCATGGCCGCGCGGTGCGTCCTGCCGCCTGCGCAACTATGTAATATCGCAGCGAGAGATGGCAAGGGGGGGCTGCCGCAATGCGCGAAAGGGACTGCGGAAGACGGGGGGCGGCGGCGTCGCGCGGTGCGCGGCGGAGCGGCATGCCGCACCGACATGCCGCGTGGACGCGCGGCAACATCGTCTAGTGGGTGATCATGCCCACCTGCAACATCATGTGGAAGCGGCGCACCATGGCCTGCGGCAGGGGCGATTCCCACATGCCCAGCGCCTGCGCCACGCCCCACGTGGCCAGCAGCGCCAGCACGCACCCGGCGGCGATGGACCACGCGGGCAGGCGGCGCTTGCCGGGCAGGGTCACCGACAGGCAGCCATCCACGGGGCAGGCGGCGATGCATTCGGTGCAGCCCACGCACTCGCCGGACGACACCCGCTCCAGCCGCTGCACGGGCAGGGCGGCCGGGCAGGCGCGCGAGCAGCGCCCGCAGTCCACGCAGGATGCCGCGTCGCGCCGTATCGCCACCGGAGAAAGGCGCGCCAGCAGCGAAAGCAGCGCGCCGTACGGACACAGCACCCGGCACCAGAAGTAGGGCAGCACCAGCGAGCCCGCGCCCAGCACGGCGAACACGGTGAGCGCCGTGGCGCTGGGCGCCAGGAAGAACTGGAGCATCCGGGTGTCCGCCACGAAGTTGTAGGGCGAGAGCAGGAAGCCCTCTATGGATTCCACGTCCATGGACACCACGGAAATCCACGCGAAGCCCGCCAGCAGCAGGTACTTGGGCAGCGAGAGCAGGCGGGACGCGCGCGGCCCGGTGCGCCGGGCGATGCGAAGCCGCGCGCTCAGCCGGGCCAGCAGCGACGACACGAAGCCCACGGGGCAGATGTGCCCGCAGAAGCCCTTGCGCAGCAGCAGGGCCATGCCCAGCACGGCGATGAAGATGAACAGCCCCGCAGGGTGCACCGGGTCCCACTGGCCGGTGAACAGCAGCCGCTTGAAGGCGATCAGCGCGCTGATGGGCAGAAAGCCCTCCACGGAGGGGGGCTTGGGCACGAAATCTTCAGTTTCGCCCATGGCCCAGCGCACGTACAGGAAAAAGTGCCAACCGGCGTACAGCAGGAACAGGGTGTAGGCGGCCTGCACGCCGAAGCGGACGCGGGCGGGGGACAGCAGGCGGGACCGGGAACGCGGCACGGAATGCTCCTTGGGCTGAGGCTGGCGAAACGGGGCCGGATGCCCGCCGTCATCGTGGCCCGTGGCGGCGGAAACGTCCGTGACGTGGGTCACGTGAACCACGCGGGACGTTGCGTCCATGCCAAGCCGGCGGCGGAAACCGCCATGTCTGGCGGGGGCGCGGATTTCGGCCCGCGTCGTCGTCACCCGCCCCTGCGGCATCAACGGCAAACGGACGGGATATGCCTTCCCGTCCGTTGCGTCCACCGGCTTGCGCGCCGGCGTCCCGGAAAGATGCGCGTCTATCCCGCGCGGGTCAGGACCACCCCGGCCACGATGATGCAGGCCGATACGGTGCGCCAGCGGGTCAGGGGTTCCTTCAGCACCACCACCGAGAGGGCGGCGGCGAACAGCACGCTGGTTTCGCGCAGGGTGGCCACCAGAGCGATGGGGGCCAGGGTCATGGCCCAGATGACGATCCAGTACGCCCCCACGGACATGAGGCCCGCCGCCGTGCCGCCGCGCCAGTGGGCGCGCATGGCCGCCAGTCCTTCCCGGCCGCGCCGGGCCAGCAGGATGGTCAGCATGACCAGGCCGTCGAACAGGAACAGCCACACGGTGTAGCCGTGCGGCGATCCGCTGGTGCGTGCGCCGATGCCGTCGGTGATGGTGTAGCTGGCGATGAACAGCGAGGTGCCCAGGGCGAAGGCCAAGGCGCGCAGGTCGGGCCTGGCCTGCGCGCGCCCGCCGCGCAGGGACATGAGCCAGATGCCCGAGGCCAGCAGGCCCACGCCCGTGGCCGCTGACGGCGAGAGCGCCTCTCCGAAGGCGGTGGCCATGACCACGGCCACCACCAGCGGGGCGCTGCCACGGGCGATGGGGTAGACCTGCCCCAGGTCGCCCGTGCGGTAGGCCTGGGCCAGAAACAGCTTGTACCCGGTGTGGAACAGCAGCGAGGTGCCCAGCCACGGCCAGGCCGATGGCGGCGGGGGCGTCACGAAGGGCACGGCCAACAGCGCGGCGGCCGCACCGGACACGGCCACCAGGGTTATGGCCAGAAGGCGGTCCGCGCCCACCTTGACCACCGCGTTCCACCCGGCGTGCAGCATGGCCGCCGAGAGCACGGCGACGAACACCAGCGGTTCCATGGGGGCTCCCGATCACGTGGTCTTGTTGTGCGCGACGTGGCCCGGCTGGTCCGGCATGCCGCGCGGCAGTGTGCGCTCACGCTGTCTTCTACCAACAGCCAAATGCGCCCGCCGTCAAGCGCGCTGAAAGACATTGGTCGAAGCGGCGGGGCGCTTCAGGGGCAAAAGAGAAACCGGAGGGGAGGGCGAAGTCGAACCAGGCTGGGGCAGACCGGACGGAAAACGCGAAACGGACGGCCGGGGCCGTCCGTTTCCTGCGCGCGCCGCAGCCGGGCGTGAGCCTGCCGCAGGCCGCATGCCCGTTGGGCGAAAAACGTGTTCTAGTGGTGGTGCGGATCGTTGGGGGTGGTGCACTTGATGTAGCGCAGACCAATGGCCACGCCGATGATGCCCGCGAAGAACCATGCGAAATCCATGACAGCCTCCTTCTGGTACCCGGCGCGGAACGCGCGCGGGTTGTGCGCAATTTCCCAATCCTCGGTTCGAGGTGTACCGGAAAGAATCAGGAAGTTCAAGGGGCTTACCGCAGGAGGGGGTGATGGGCCGCACGGCATGGGCCGTGGGCCGTCACTGTCCGGCCTGCCGTTGTGCGTTCCGTCAGGCCCCGGCGCGGCCTGTTCCTGCCGCCGCGAAGCCCCGCCGGGCCTCGTCCACGAAGCGGCGCAACCGCTTGGGGCACTTGCGCCCGTCCGGGCCTTCCACGCCGGTGTGCGCGTCCACCCCGGCCGGGCGTACCCGCAGGATGGCCGCGCGCACGTTGTCCGGGTTCAAGCCCCCGGCAAGGATCACCGGGCGGGGCGAACGGCGCGCCAGTTCCGCGCTCACGGTCCAGTCGTGGGTGCGGCCGGTGGCCCCGTCCGCGCCGGTGGCCGGGTCGTGGGTGTCGGTGATGAAGGCGTCGGCCAGCGGGGCCAGTTCACGCACGGTGTCCAGCAGTTCCAGCAGGTTGCCTTCCGCGCGCACCACCAGACTCTTGATCAGGAACAGGTCCGGAACCTCGCGCCGCAGCCGGGCCAGTTCGCTGGCCGCCACCGGGCCGTGCAGTTGCAGGTGGCGCAGGCCCAGCACGCGGCAGAAGGCCGCCGCCTCGGCCCCGTCGGCAATGTAGGTGATGCCCACGGGCAGCAGGGGCGGGGCGGGCAGGCGTTCCACCTCGGCCACCAGTTGGGCGGCTTCGGGCTCGGTCAGGTCTTCCGCGTTCACCGGCAGGCGCAGGGGCAGGCCCATGGCGTGCACCCCGGCCGCGCGCAGGGTCAGGGCTTCGGCCAGGTCGTGCACGCCCGCCACCTGGATCAGCCCGGAGAAGGGCGCGCCGCGCTCCAGCCGGGGAGGGTCGGGAAACGGGGCCGTGGTCATGCGGGCTTGTCCCGCGCGGCATCGTCGCCGTCGCTGTCGTCACTGCGTGGCCCGCAATGGGTGACGCAGCCGTCCGCCAGGCGCAGCACGTGTGTGATTTCCGGAATCAGGTCGCCCTCGTGGTGGGTGACCAGCACCATCTGCACGCCCGCGCGGGCCAGTTGCCCCAGCAGGGCCAGGAACGCAGCGCGGCTGGCCGGGTCCAGCCCGGAGCAGGGTTCGTCCAGCAGCAGCAGGTCCGGTGCGCCCGCCAGGGCGCGGGCCAGCAGCACCCGGCGCAACTGCCCCGTGGACAGGGTGCGGATGCGCTGTCCGGCCAAGCCCGCCGCGCCCAGCATGCGCAGCCAGTGGGCGGCCTCGGTCCGCTGGTCGTCGTCGGGTTCCTCGTACAGGCCGATGGTGCCGGAAAAGCCGGTGAGCACCAATTCCTCGGCGGTCAGGTCGTAGCCGTAGGTGGCCTGCAACTGGTCGGACACCAGGGCTACGCGGCGGTTCAGCAGGGGCAGGTCGCGCAGGGACGCCTGTGCGGGCGGTTCGCGCCGGGCCACGCCGCAGGATGCCTCGTCCGCGAACCACACGATGTCGCCGCCCACGGCCACGTTTTCCTCGCCGTGCAGCAGGCGCAGCAGGGTGGACTTGCCGGAGCCGTTGGGGCCGATGACGCACCAGTTCTCGCCGCGCCGGATGGTCCAGTCGATGGCGTGCAGCACGTGCACCCGCTCCACGTACACGTCGGCGCGTTCGATGCGGGCCAGCACCGGGGCGGGCGCGCCGGGGTGGCGGACGGGTGTGGCACTGCCGTTCACGGAGGCCCCGGCCATGTCCGGGGTGTCCAGGTCATCGTCCACTCCGGCATCTGGTCCGTCACCAGGGCAAACTCCGGAGTCGGCGGGCAGGTTGGCCATGACTTCGGCCAGCGGGCCTTCCGCCGCCAGGCGTCCGCCCTGCATCAGCAGGGCGCGGGTGAGGCAGGCGGGCAACTGGCCGGTGCGGTGGGTGGCGAACAGCACGGTCACGCCCAGCGCGGCGGCCTGGTCCACGGCGCCCAGCACGGCGGCGCGGGCCGTAGCGTCCAGTCCTTCGCACACCTCGTCCAGCAGCAGCACGGCGGGCTGGCGCACCAGGGCGCGGGCCACCAGCATCAGCCGCAACTGCCCCTGCGACATGGCGGGCACCTTGACGTCCAGCAGGTGGGCGGCCCCCAGGCTGCGGGCCAGGTCGCGCGCGGCGGCGATCCGTTCCGCGCCGGGATCCTCGTAAAGCAGGGGGGTGTCGAAGTAGCCGGTGAGCAGCAGTTCCTGGCCGGTGAGCAGCCAGCCCTGGCGCACGTAGCGTTCCTGCTGGGCCGAGGACACGTTGGCGCACAGGGCGCGCCCGACGAGGGGGGATGTTTCCGGGGGCGGCGCGGTTTCGCTATCAGTCGCGGGCGGGAACCAGGTTACCCGGCCGCCGTCGATCTGGTCCGGCCGGGTGGTGCCGCGCACCACGCGCAGCAGGGTGGACTTGCCCGCGCCGTTGCGGCCGAACACGGCCCAGCATTCCCCGGCGCGCAGGGTCCAGCTTGCGCCGTCCAGGGCGCGGCGCCCGCCGAAGCTGACGCGGACGTTATCCAGCACCGCCAGCGGGGCGGCGCGGTCGGCATGGTGCGAAGGTGTGGTAGTCATGATGATTGGGGATAATGGGAGAAATGGAGCATGGTGCAGGAAAAGCAGGGAACAACGGAACGTCATTCGGTCATAGGGGCACGCCGAATGAGGTTTTTCGTTCGTTGGCAAGGACAACGAGCATGCCACGGAGGGAGTATACTTTTGTGGTATTCGACCGGAGTGGCAGGCGAAGTTGGACGTAGCCAACGGGCGAAAGGACCATTCGGCGCGTCCCTAGAAGGGGCGCTGATGCATCACGCCCTTCCGGAACCACACGCTGTGCGTGTAGCCGAAGCGGCGGGCGTATTCTTCCAACTGGTCGAAGCCCCAGGCCACGGTGGAGGTGCAGTGCGCGTCCGAGCCGAAGGTGATGGGCAGTTCCAGTTCGCGGGCCATCTCCATGATGGCGGGGCAGGGGTAGATTTCCTTGCACAGCTTGCGCAGCCCGGCCGAGGAGATTTCCATGGCCATGCCCGCCGCGCGCAGGGTGGCCAGGGCGTCGCGCACCCGCTGGCGCGATTCGGGTCGCTTCAGCCATTCGTGGAAGGCATCCACCGCGAATATCTTGATGATGTCCGGGTGGGCGGCGATGTTGAACATGCCCGACGCCCCCATGCGGCGCAGGCTGTCGAAGTAGCGCACGAAGGCGTCGTGGGTCTGCTCCGGCGAAAGGTCCTTCCAGTCGTCCACGGTGCAGTCGAAGCCCCAGGTGCCCAGAAAATGGATGCCCCCGATGATGTAGTCGAAGGGGTAGCGGTGGATGGTTTCCGCCGTGAACGGCTCCTGCCCCGGCAGCCAGTCCATTTCCAGGCCCAGCAGCACGGTGCGGCCGTCCTGCCGTGCAGCGGCCAGGGCGCGCACCTCGTCCACGTAGCGGGGGAAGCCCGCCGTCAGCCTGTCGCGGTAGTCCCTGGGATAGGAATAGGCGAGGGGACGGGGCGAGTGTTCGGAAAAGCCGAAGACTTCCATGCCGCGATCCATGGCGGTGGCGAACATCTCTTCCACGGTGGCCTGCCCGTGGGAATGGCTGGTGTGGGCGTGCAGATCGACGGTGATCACGGCGGTGTGTCCATGGCCGCCCCGCGGTGCCGGGGCGGGTTGCGGTGAAAGGCCGTCCGGACGGAGCGGGCGGGGCGGCGGGTTATTCCTTGGGACGTTCCATGACCCGCACGAAGGCGTTGCGCACGGCCTCGACGATCTGGTCGTCGCGCACCGGGTCGCGCAGCACGATGGTGCCGGTCTGGGCGTAGCGCGGGGCCAGGTTGTTCAGCGCCAGCGCGTAGATGTCCTGGATGTCCTTGGGGTCGGGGGTGTACACGGGGGGCTCGCGCAGCACCTGCTCGATGGCCTTGATGACCCGCAGTTCATTGCGGTTGCGGATGTCGGTCAGGTCGATGTCGCCGATGCGGTACTTCTCGCGTCTGGGCGCCATGGGCGGGCCTCCTGCGGGGGGATGGGTGTCCGGTGGCGGGGGCTGGCCCCTTGCCATGCAGGCGGCACGTGCCGCCCCGAAGAACATAGCAACGGCGCGGGCCGCTCGCAAGCATGCGTGCCGTACGCCGCATGTGAAACCGCCGCCCCTCCGGCCCGTGCGGGCGAAAGGGCGGCGGCGTGCGTTCGATGGGGGGGACGGATACCGGGAAATGCGGAAACGGCGCGCATGCGCGTCCCGTCCCCTTCCGTCCTCTTTCGCGTGTTCCCGGTGCTAGCCGTCGCCCTGGATGCGGCGGCGAATTTCCTTGGCCGCCCTGCGGCCCGCGCCCATGGCCAGGATGACCGTGGCCGCGCCGGTGACGATGTCGCCCCCGGCGAACACGTTGGGGATGGAGGTCTCGCCGGTGTCCTCGTCCACCTCGATGTAGCCGCGCCTGCTCAGCTTCAGCTGCGGCGTGGCTTCCAGCAGGATGGGGTTGGGCCGGGTGCCCACGGCGATGATGGCGAGGTCGGTGGGCAGGTCGTAGGTGTCGCCTTCCACCGGCACCGGGCTGCGGCGGCCCGAGGCGTCCGGCTCGCCAAGCCGCATGCGTTGCAGGGTCACGCCGGTCAGGCGGCCCATCTCGTCGCCGTGGAAGGTCACGGGATTGGCCAGCAGTTCCAGGATCACGCCCTCTTCCTCGGCGTGTTCCAGTTCCTCGTGCCGGGCGGGCAGTTCGTCGCGGGTGCGGCGGTAGACGATGCGCACCGATTCCGCACCCAGGCGCTGCGCCGTGCGCGCCGCGTCCATGGCCACGTTGCCGCCGCCGTACACGGTGACGTTGCGGCCCTGGTAGACCGGGGTGTCGTAGTCCGGAAACGCGTAGGCCCGGCCCAGGTTGACGCGGGTAAGGTATTCGTTGGCGGAAAACACCCCGGTCAGGTTTTCGCCGGGGATGCCGAGAAAGCGCGGCAGGCCCGCGCCCACGCCGATGAACACGGCGCGGTAGCCTTCCGCGAACAGGTCGTCCACCGAGAAGGTGCGGCCGCCCACCCAGTTGGTGACGAAATCCACCTCCTGGGTGCGCAGGGCCTGCACTTCCTTTTCCACGATGGCCGATTTGGGCAGGCGGAATTCGGGAATGCCGTACACCAGCACCCCGCCCACCTCGTGCAGGGCCTCGAACACGGTCACCTTGATCCCGCGCGAGGACAGGTACCCCGCCACGGTCAGGCTGGCCGGGCCGCTGCCTATGCAGGCCACGCGCAGGTCCGGGTCCACCGCCGGGCAGGTGAGCTTGGCCGAAAGATAGTTGCAGGCGTCGAGGGCCATGTAGGTGTCGGCCACGTAGCGCTCCAGGCGGCCGATGGCCACGGGCTGGCCCTTGGCGTTCAGCACGCAGGCGCCCTCGCACTGGTTTTCCTGCGGGCACACCCGGCCGCACACGGCGGGCAGGCTGTTGGTGGACTTGATGGTGCGGTACGCGCCCTCAAGGTCGCCCTTGGCAAGCTGGCCGATGAAGTCCTTGATGGGCACTTCCACCGGGCAGCCCTTGACGCATTTGGGGTTCTTGCATTGCAGGCAGCGCTTGGCCTCTTCCGTGGCCATCCGCTGCGTGTAGCCCAGGGCCACCTCGTCGAAATTGCGGATGCGCTCCCCGGCGGGCTGGCAGGGCATGTCCACGCGCGGGGCGATCTTCTTGCCCCCGGCGGGCTTGCGTTCGGCGGTCGCGGTCATGGCGTTACTTCTCCCCCGCGCAGGTACACTTGCAGTGGTGGTCGTACGATGCCTTCTCCTGCGGCTTGAAGGCCGCCAGGCGCTGGCGCAGTTCGTTGAAGTCCACCTTGTGGCCGTCGAATTCGGGGCCGTCCACGCAGGCGAAGCGGGTTTCGCCGCCCACGCTCACGCGGCACGCGCCGCACATGCCGATGCCGTCCACCATGATGGAGTTCAGGCTGACCGTGGTCTTCACGCCGAAAGGCTCGGTGGTTTTCGCCACCGCCGCCATCATGGGCACGGGGCCCACGGCCACCACCTCGGACACGGTCTTGTCCGTTTCCAGCCGCTGGCGCAGCAGGTCGGTGACCAGCCCCTTGTGGCCGAAGCTGCCGTCGTCGGTGGACACGAGCACCTCGGGGCAGAAGGACGAAAGTTCGTCGTAGAACAGCAGCAGGTCCTTGCTGCGCGCGCCGATGACCGCCACCACGTGGTTGCCCGCCTTGTGGTGCCCCTTGGCGATGTGGTGCATGGCCGCGATGCCCGTGCCGCCGCCCACGCAGATGACCGTGCCCGCCTTCTCGATGTGTGTGGGCTTGCCCAGCGGGCCGCACAGGTCGAGGATGGAATCGCCCGCGTCCAGGGTTTCCAGCAGGGCGGTGGACTTGCCCATGACCAGGTAGACGATGGTGATGGTGCCGCGTTCGGGGTCGGCGTCGGCGATGGTGAGCGGGATGCGTTCGCCCTTTTCGCAGACGCGCAGGATGACGAAGTTGCCCGGCTGCGCCTTTTTCGCGATGTGCGGCGCGTCGATGACCAGCTTGCTGGTCTGGCCGGGGATCAGGCGCTCTTTTTCCAGTATCTTGCAGGGCATGCGCGTGCTTCCTTCCTTGCGGGGATTGGCGGATGACGGTTGCCGGGGCGCCGCGCGGGAACGGCCGCAACCGGCTGAACGGTCAGCGACCTTCGTAAGTTCTGCGCCCGCGCAATGCAAGAAAAATGCGGGTTGCGCGGGCGCGGATACGTATGTAACTTAGTGTATCAGACCAGCGGCGGATTGTGGCGCGCACGGCGCCAGTTGCCCGATATCCGTTTGCCCGCGATCCAGTTGCCCCGGATACGTCTGCCCCCAAGACCTGTCTGCCCAAGACCCGTTTGCCCACTATCTGCCAGGGACCGGCCATGGACATCGGCGACGCAACCTCGTCACGCGGCCTTGCCGCGTACAGCCGCGCACTGACCCGCGATGCGGGCGATGCGCTGGGGCTGCTTGCCGCCAGACGCACGAAGACGGCCTTTTCCCTTGGCCCGCTGACGGTCAGCTACGAGACCGAAACCGCCCCCACCGCGGAGGACGCGGCCGTACAGGCCGCCGAATCGCTGCAACGCATGCGGGCCTTCAACTTCGCGGACAGCCTGCAAACGCAGCAACTGCTGGCGGAACTGGCGCCCGCCGATGCCCCGGCGCAGCCCTCCGACCCCACGGCAGCGCTTGGCGCCAGTCCCGATGCCGGAATTGCCGAAGCCACCGGAACCGCCGGAACCACCAGAACTGGCGGAACTGGCGGCGCGCAGGCCGCGCTGTTCGGAGAAACCGCCCCCACCTGCACCCCCGCCGCCGGCGCGCGCGCCTATGCCCGCTCCGCCTCGCTGGTGGACCGTTCGTCCATGATTCAGGCCGCCGTGTAGGTGCGACTTCCCCTTGTCATGGGGCTGCGTCGTTTTATTCCGCAATTGACATTCGTTATCAATCGAGCGACAACGGCCTCGGCGCACGCATGGCGCCCCGAGGCCGTTCCATTGTCCGGCGAAAGGATACGCCGCTACACCCGGAAGCCCAGCAGGGCCGCGCATTGCCGGGCCTGTGCCCCTTCCGCCGCGCCGTTGTGTTGCAGGCGTTCCCACATCCGGTTCTGCACGGTCCACCAGTCGAAGTCGGGCGCCACTTCGCGGGTGCGTTCCACGGCCCCGCACAGTCCGGCCCAGTCCGGCGCGGGGGCCGCCAGCAGGTCCAGCAGATGTTCCTGCACCAGCAGGTGCAGCCCGCGCCGCTGCCTGGGCGTCGGTTGCAGCGAGCGCAGCAGTTCCAGGCCCTGCCGCCATGCGATTTCGTCGTCGCCGGGAAGGCCGGGAGCCGGGGCCTCGGCCACCAGCGCCAGCCCCAGTTGCGGGGCAAGGCCCGCCCACAGGTGGCTGGCGGGCATGTCGTGCTGGGCCTCCTCCCACGGGTCCACCAGGGCCAGGGCCTGGCGGGTCAGGGCGGCCCGCCGGGGGGCCTCGCGGCGTTCGTCGCCGTGCAGCAGGGCCAGCAGCAGGGCCTGACGGGCGTTTACCGGCAGGTCGGCCACGGAAAGGGATGTTTCGGCGGCGTCGGGTTCCGTTGCCGGGCGTACCGTCACCCGCGAGGCGCGGGCGGGCGTGTCCGGCCCCGGCGGCTGCCAGGTGAAGCGCACGGCGCGGCCTTCCGCCTCTTGCGGCAGGCGCAGCGCGGCGGTGCCGGTGATGGCGCCGCCAGCCAGCCCGGTGGAGGGGCCGGCGTGGTGTGTATCAGGAGCATCGAGGGTCACGTCCACCTCGGCGCCCGGCCAGGCGTGGGTTGCGGTGCCGCCCGGAGCGGGCAGGCCGTGTTCCGCGCGCAGCCGCCACAGGGCCTGGAGCACCAGGCTGGCGTCCGTGCCGCGCCGGGGCAGCACGGTGCGGGACAGGATATCCGCCCCGGTGCCTTCCTCCGGCTTGTTGGAGGCGGCGCGGGCCAGGTGTTCCGCCAGGCGCGGCAGCAGGTCCGGCCCGCCGGTGGCGGTGCACAGGTCCATGGCGCGCAGGGCGCAGGTCATGGCGTTCACCGGCTCGATGCGCGAGATTTCGTCGAAGAACCAGGCGCAGCTGGCAAAGGACGCCAGCCCCGCTTCCTGCATGGCCAGCAGCTTCCACGCCGCGTCGGCCTGCCGCCCGGCGATGCCGGGGGCCAGATGCGCGGCGGCGAAGGCTTCGCGCGCGGCCGGGTCGCCGCTTTGGGCCAGCACCTGGCCGTAGGCCAGCAGGGCGGCCTTGGAATCGCGGAACAGCGCGGCCCCGGCGGCGGCGAAATGGGCGTCCAGCCCCTGCTTCACCGCGTCCAGGCCCTGGCGCAGGGGGCCGCGCCAGCGCTGGTTCCAGCCGGGGTGGCCGCCGTCGGTGCAGCCGCAGTCGGACCGCCAGCGCTCCACGCCGTGGGCGCAACTCCACGACGAGGGCTCGTGCAGCAGCACCCGCATGCGCGGCGGGTTGCGGTGCAGGAACGCCGCGAAGTTGGTCAGCGCCACCCCGTCGCGTCCGGCGTAGCCCTGGGCCAGCACGTGGGCCAGGGCCATCTCGCCGAAGGTGAAGTGGTGGCCGTAGGTTTCGCCGTCGGTGCATACGGCCAGCAGCCGGTCGCCGGGGCCGCTTTCGCCCCGCTCCCCGCCGGGGGGCGCGGGCAGGGCGCGGGCCGCGTCGGCCAGCCGCCGCCAGAAGATTTCGCCGTCGCGCAAAAGTTGCTCGAACGCCACGGCCCGCGAGATGGGGCCGTCGTAGAAGAAGATGTCGATATGCCGGCCCGAGGGCAGTTCCGCCCGGTAGGGCAGGCCGATGTCCAGCGAGCCTTCGTGCACCGGCTGCCACGCGGCGTTGGCCGGGGCGATGCCGTCCAGCACGGCCACGGCCCGGGCCTGGCGCGGGGCCAGCACGGTGAAGGCGATGCCCGCCGCGGCCAGGGTTTCCAGCGTGGGGGTGTCCACGGCTGCCTCCGGCAGCCACATGCCCTCGGGCGCGCGGCCGAACCGCGCCGTAAAGTCGGCCACGGCCCACGCGGTTTCCACCTCGCGGTCCAGCGGTGTGGCCAGGGGCATGATGACGTGGTGATAGACCTGGGCCATGGCGTTGCCGTGTCCCCAGCGCGCGGCGCTTGTCCGGTCGCCCTCCACCATGCGGCGCAGGGTGTCGGGGGCGTGGCGGTCCATCCAGCGCAGCAGGGTGGGCCCGGCGTTGAAGCTGGTCCATTCGTAGCAGTTCAGGATGTCGCCGATGCGCCCCTCGCGGTCCAGCCTGCGCGCCCAGCCCAGCGGGGCGTAACTTTCCCGCAGGATGCGGGTATTCCAGTCCGGGGCCGGGGCTGCGCTGCCCTCGGGCAAGATATCATCCAGCCACGGATCCTCGCGGGGCGGCTGGTAGAAATGGCCGTGGATGCACAGGCTGCGGGGCATGGGAACCTCCTGGTTTCCGGCAGGATACACCGCCCGGTCGAACGGGGAAAGGTGCCCCACCCCCCGATTGGTTGATGATGGGGGTGCAGGCAGGGTTTACGGGGGAACGATGCGAGGCTATCATCATGCCGTAGCCAACCGGGGGGTTGCCGTGAACGTCGATACGGAAATGGTGAAGGATTTTCCCGTGATGGGTGAAAAGCCCATGCGCGGGGTCTTTTCCACGACGGCCGACATGAAGATCGGCTTCGGCGGTACGCGGCGCACCGTGCAGCAGAACGTGATGATCTACGTGGTTCGCCGCGACGACGGGCGCTACGACGCCCAGGCGCTGAACGACAGCCACGTGCCCACCGGAGAGTCCACCATCCTCACCTACGAGGATCTGGTGCTGGACTACATCCCCGAACCCGCCATCTACCACGAGAAGGTGTATCCGGCCATGCGCGAGTTGGCCGGGCACATCGCGCGCGGCGAACGCCACCGCGAGCGGGGCGAGACCTGGAGCGCCGAGTTCGAGTTCCAGAACGCCCTGGCCATCGACGAGCAGAACGTGCGCGCCACCTTCGGGCTGGGGCTCACCTACCTTGCCCGCGAAGACCTGGACAAGGCCCGCGAGGTGTTCCAGCGGCTCATTGCCCTGCCCGGCGCCTTCGACCCGCGCCACAAGCACATGTTCAACGACTTCGGCATCAAGCTGCGCAAGAGCCGCATGTTCGGCGAGGCGTTGCGCTTCTACGCCCGCGCCGCGCAACTGGCGCCCAGGGACGACCACCTGCTGTACAACATCGCCCGCACCCTGTTCGAATCCGGCGACTACGAGCGGGCCAACGGCTTTCTGTGCCGCGCCCTGACCCTGAATCCCCGGCTGGAGGAAGGGCAGCAGTTGCGCGCGGTCATCGCCGTGCGCAAGGGCCGCGAGGTGGGACACCCCACGGACACGCCCCAGGAACTTCTGCTGAACGACCCGTGCGATGTGCCGGAGGTTTTGGCGGACGCGGTGGAAGGCTATTAGCTGCAAGGGTCTTTTTGCCCTCTGCCGTCCGACCCGAAGGGCGCGAAGCGTGCCCGTCAGGCGAGCTTGCAAGCCTTACGGGCATCGTGCGCAGAGCGGTCAGAACGCTTTTTTATTCCGGTCACGTACGAAAGAGAGCGCTGCTGTCCCCATCCGTAACACTCGCGCAAGCGCTCGCGTAACGGCTGCGGCACGCTCCCTCCATAAAAAAGCGTTCTTCCTCGGCAGAGAACAAAAATTCTCCTTGCAAACAGCGCGCAGGGTACGTGCTTGAGGCATGCGGATAGCGCACATGCCACGGGGCGGCGTTCCGAAGAACGCCGCCCCGTTTTCATTCAGGCGAGGGAATCGCCCGGTCTGGTCACCCGATCTAGTACGGCGCGCCCAGATTCACGGCCGCATGCACCGTGGCCCCGAAGAACACCGCCCGGCCCGCCAGTTCGCCCAGCAGCACCAGCGGCCCCATCCAGCGGGGGATGCGCGGGCTGCGCGCCAGCGCCACCAGCGGCACGAGGATGCCCAGCACCAGCCGCGCCCAGTACAGGGGCGATGCCAGCCAGGCGCGCGAGGTCATCTGCATCACCGTGCCGCCCGACGCCCAGACGCAGGGCACGATGACGTACACCGCCAGCGCCGCCGCCAGGCTGCCCAGCAGCACGGCGCGCAGCATGGGCTGGCTGGCCTCGCCCGCGAACCAGCTGCCGAAGGAGGCCCCCAGCAGCAGCGCCGACAGCAGGAAGAACCCCAGCGGCGCGGCGTTGTGCAGGGCGGGCATGGCGGGCGGGGCATAGGTCATGCCCGAGGTGTACAGGGCCGCCAGGCCCGCCAGCGCGGCGGCGGCGCGCAGGCCCGCGCCCGCCTTGCCGGTGAAGGCGGCCACGGCCAGCAGCACGGCGAACGCGCCGAAGGCAAGGATTTCGCGGCTCAGCCACGCCTTTTCCAGATGGGCCAGGGTGCGCACCGCCCCTTCCGGATGCCCCAGGTGGAACAGCGAGGCCAGCAGGGCCACGCCCATGACGGCGGTGGCGGCCAGCCATTCCGTCCGGTTGGCGGGCGCGTCGTTATCCGCGCCCGTGCCGGGGGTGGTGGCGCAGGCCCCACCCGCGCAGCCGCACGAACGCACGGCCCGTAGCAGGGCGATACCCACGGCAGCCTGCGACAGCACGGTGAACAGCACCAGGGGAAGTTCGATGTTCTGCATGGCTACCTCCTCACCACGCGGGGTGTTCTGGGCATGATGAAGCGGGTGGACGGATTGACCTGCGGCATTTCCGGATACCCTGCCGGGTACTGCACGGCGTTGGCGGCATCGGCCGTGGACATGGCGGCGATGTCCACCAGCCGCAGCGCCCGCACCGGGCAGCTCTGCACGCAGGCGGGCTGCTCCCCGGCGTCCAGCCGTTCGTGGCACAGGCTGCACTTTTCCGCCTTCTTCAGCACCGGGTTGTAGCGCGGCGCGCCGTACGGACAGGAACGGATGCAGTTGCCGCAGCCGATGCAGCGGTCCTGATGGTGCACCACCACGCCGTCCTCGCGCTTCTCGTACGCCTTCACCGGGCAGGCGTTGAGGCAGGCGGGGTTTTCGCAGTGGTTGCAGGCCAGCGACAAGAAGGCCCGCTCGCGGTGGGGGTAGATGGCCTCGTCCAGCGGGTACAGCTGCCGCCAGACCACGCCGGTTTCCTGATGGTAGTAGTTCTTGCAGGCCATGGCGCAGGTGAAGCAGCCGATGCAGCGCTCCACGTCCACCAGAAATGCGCGCTGCCTGGGAAGAGATGCGTGTTGTGTGGTCATGGGCCGCCTCCTACGCTCTCGCCACGTCGGCGAACTGGTCGTGAATGGCCACGCCGGGCGCGCCGGTCTTGTAGGCGCCCATGTCGGCCGGTTCGTCATCCACAAGGTTCTGCACGTTGAAGTCCAGCTTGCGGAACCACGCCTCGTACATCAGCAGGCAGTCGCCGGGCACCGTTTCGGTGATCTTGGCGCGCAGCTTCACCTCGCCGATGGGGTTGAACACCCGCACGGTGTCCAGGTCGGCGATGCCCTTGGCCCTGGCCAGCGCGGGGCTCAGGTAGACGAAGGGCTCCGTCTGGAACTCCTCCATCCAGTCCAGGTTGGCGAACTGCGAATGAATGGCGAACTTGCTGTGCGGGGTCAGCAGGCGGTAGGGGGCGTAGGCCTTGCGGCCTTCCTTGTACTCCGGCAGGGCCTTGTGGCCATGGCTGGCGCACAGGTCGGACCTGAACTCGTACTTGCCCGAGGGGGTCTTGAACGTGCGGTCGCTCCACGAGGCGGACGAGGCCAGCTTCGCCTTGGCCGGTCCCTTGCGCAGGTCCTGCCAGTGGCTGATGCCGAGCAGGTCGTACACGCCCTTGTTGAATTCCTTCTCCATCCATTCCCTGGTGTCGATGTCCTGCGGGTAGGTGCAGGAACCGGGCGACAGGCGGTTCATGTGCTTCGAGAGCAGCGCCGCGATTTCGATGTTGGACTTGGCCTCGTGCATGGGGGCGATGGCCTGCTCGTTGAGCGATACCCAGTAGTGCCAGTAGGATGCGTTGACGGTCCATTCCTCGAACAGGGTGGTCACCGGCAGCACGATGTCGGAATGGCGCACCGTTTCGGTGAAGAACTGTTCGACGCTGACCACCATCTCCAGCTTTTCGAAGGCCCGCAGCATCTTGTTGCGGTCGAAGTCCTGCGCGAAGGGGTTCTTGCACGACGACCACAGCACCCGCACCGGCGGGTCTTGGGCGTCCAGCAGTTCCTGGGCGGTCTTGTTGATGTTCAGGGCACGGTCGGTGTAGGCGGCGGGGGCCGCCGACCCGGCCGTGACGTCGAACTCGCCCTTGGGGCCGGACTTGCCCGTGAAGCCGGTGGACCCCGCCGGGGCCTTCTGGATCATGGCGTGGTAGTTGAAGCCCCAGGTCTGCAAATGGCCGTAGCGCGCGCCTCCGCCCACCTTGCCTACGTTGCCGGTCATGGCCACCAGCGCGTCGATGGCGCGCACGGAGGCCCCGCCGTTGATGTGGCGCTGCATGCCGTAGCCGATCCAGATGGTGGCGGGTTTGGCGGTGGCGAATTCCTCGGCCACGTGGCGGATGTCGTCGGCGGGGATGCCGGACTTCTCCGCCGCCCACTCCACGGTGACGTTGCTGCGCAGGTACGCGGCGAATTCCTCGAAGCCCACGGCGTTGTTGGCCACGAAGTCGCGGTCCACCAGGCCCAGGTCAAGCACGTGCCGGGCCATGCCCAGGGCCAGCGCGCCGTCGCTGCCGGTTTCCGGCTGCCAGGCCACGTCGCCCTTGGTGGCGGTCTGGGTCAGCACGGGGTCGATGACCACGATCTTGGCCCCCCGGTCGCGGGCGGCGTAGACGTACTTCATGGAGTGCACGGAACACCACGCGGGGTTGGCGCCCCAGATGATGATGTAGCGTGACTTTTCCATGTCTTCCGGGTCGTTGCACCACATGTCGCCCAGGTCGTAGTTCTGGGCGTCGATGCCCGCGGGCCAGCAGGGCGTGCCCACCAGGCGGGTGGTGTAGCCCAGCGAGGACATCATGCCCTCCACCCCGTAGTTGGTGATGCCGAAGTTGCCGGAATACTTGGTAAGGGCAAGGCCCAGCAGGTTGCCGTCCTTTTCCTTGATCTCCAGCAGCTTGCGGGCGATGCGCTCCATGGCCTCGTCCCACGAGACGCGCCGCCAGTTGCCGCTGCCGCGCCCGTCCTGGACCATGGGGTACTTGATGCGGTCCGGGCTGTAGACGCGCCGGGGGTAGCTGTAGCCCTTCACGCACAGCCCGCCCGCCGTGAAGGTGGATTCCGGCGCGCCTTCCACGAACCTGACCACCCCGTCCCTGACGTAGGTGACCATGCTGCACGTGTCGTAACAGTTGCGCGGGCAGGCGTTGCGGAAGATCTGGAAATCGGACTTGTTGAAGGGCGCGGCGGACGCGTTGCGGGGCAGCAGCAGCCCGCAGGGCAGCGTGGCCAGCGCGCCGGATGCGATGAGCCCCTTGAGGAAGCTCCGCCTGCTCATGGAACAGGACGACGCCCCGCGCGAGGGGATGCCGGTTTTGCCGGTGTGGTCGGACATGATGACCTCCGTGGGTTTCATGATCTGCGGGAATGGGGTGCCGGTGCGTCCGTTGCCTGGACGACGCCGGACGCGCCGGTGATTTCTTTGGTGGCGGCGTGGTGGGCGCAGGCGGCGGCCGCGTCTTCCTGCCAGCACAGCAGCAGGGCCAGGGCGCGGGCGATGGCCGGGGGCACGCCGGGTTCGGCCAGGGCCCGCTGCACGAAGCGGGGCACCCACGCGCCCATGTGCTCCGCCACCAGCCAGCGCCAGGCGTCCTCCACGGCCAGTCCGGGCTCCTCGCCCTTTTCGGCGGGGGTAGGGTGGGCGGGCGACGGGACAATGGCGGCGGGATGGTCCGCGTCGCGCAACGCCAGCAGGGCCAGGGCGGCGTCCAGTTCGAAGCTCAGGTGGTCGTCGGGCGTGGTTCCTTCGCCGGGTACGGCATATCCGAGGGCGTGGTACAGGGCGCGCACGTCCATGGTGGACTCGCCCATCAGGCGGGGCTCGGTTTCCAGCCATGCGGAGGCGTAGGGCGGCGCGGGCACGGCCATGGGACCCACGAACAGCCGGTTGAAGGCGTATTCGGCTTCGCGCCACTGGTCCTCGCCCGGCGGGTGCGCATGCCCTGTGGCCGGGTCATGCCGGGCGGAAGCGTTGGGCGGAAGGGAGGCGGGGCCGCCATGTTCCGCGACGCAGGCATCCAGCGCCAGCGAGGCCGCGCGCAGGTCGTCCGCGCTGCGCGCGGCGAACAGGTCGCGCAGGCCGCGCAACAGGGCTGCCTGGCGCGCGTCGCCCACGGGATGTCCCTCCGGGATGGCGGGGACGTCCCGTGCGTCCCCCGCGTCGAGCGGGGCCGAACCGGCCGGGGTGGGGTTGATATCCATGATGTCTCCTCGGACCGTCCGCGCCGCCACGCGGGCGCGCGGACAGTGGCCTGTTTTTGGATATATGCAGGCTAGTCGAGGAGCACGGTTGTCACAAGGCTACGAAATGGGGTGATAATGGGTAGTACGATCTACCCGATGTGGAGTGGCGGTGTCCGGATGAGGGGGTGAGGGCATCCGGAAAGGAGCCCGGAGAAGGGGACCGTGGACGGGAGAGGGCGTGCAACATGGCGCCAGTGCAGGGTTTCCGGCGGCTGCGGCCATGCCGTCGCCGCGTGGTCCGGCCTACGGCGGCAGTGCAGGGAGGGGACGGGTGGGGCGTTGCCGGGCGCCGGGCTCCGTGCCGGCGTCCCGAAATAATCATGCGCCCGGCGTCATTCCCCCAAACCTATTCTCCGGGCGGGGCGGAGCGGGGGCCGGGGGCGCTGCGCAGGAAGGCGCACAGGCTGGCGTCCTTGCCGTGCAGGCCCAGCTTGCGGCGGATGTTCTTGCGGTGGGTCTGCACCGTTTCCACGGACAGGTTGAGGGCGCTGGCGATTTCCTTGGTGGGGCTGCCCGCCTGGATGAACTGGCAGATGCGCATTTCCGCCGGGCTCAGGCGCAGCAGCAGCGGGTCCGGCCCGGCATCGTCGGGGGCCAGGCGCATCAGCTGGTCGCGGATCACGGTCAGGTAGCCGCGCCGCACCTCGGGCTCCATGTCCGCCTCCAGATGGTCCAGCGCGGGCAGCAGCATGGCGTGCACCTTGCGCGCCACCTCGCGGTTGATCTCGGCGCGTTCGCCGTCGATGTTGCGCAGCACCGTGCGCAGGGTGATGTTCATTTCCTCCAGGTGGGTCTTTTCCTCGCGCAGGGCTTCGGTGCGTTCGGCCACCACCCGTTCCAGCGCCTCGCGCTGGTGCACGTGGCTGGTCACGTCGGTGAGCATGACCAGGTACCCGTCGCTGGCCAGGCTGACGGCGTTGAGCGGCGAGATGCGCATGCGGAAGACCTGCGCGGCGTGGGGCGGCCCCACTTCCGGCTGGCCGGGAGCGGCGGCGGGAAGCGTCATGTCCGCCGGGGCCGCGTCCGCCCGTGCGGCTCCGGTCCGGCCTCGCCGAGGGCTCCGGGCGCGGCCGGGCGCAAGGGGTCCGGCCTCCGTGGCGTCGTCGTCCGTGGTGTCGGGGGCGGCAGGGGCGGCGGGGGTGATCTCGCACGATACCCCCAGCGGGTAGAAGCGCAGCAGGTCCTGCATGCTTTCGCCCTCCAGCCCCAGCGCGGTCCAGATGGGCAGGCCCGGCACCGCACGCCCGGCCAGGTGCTGGCGCGCGGCGCGGTTGACGCTGGTGATGATGCCCGAGGCGTCCATGGCCAGCACCATGTCCGAGGTGGAGTTCAGGAAGTTCTCGACCTTGCACTTTTCCAGCGTGAGCAGGCGGTTGGCCTCGTCCAACTGTGAGGTATCCACCTCTGCCCGGCGGGTTTCCCAGTGGCGGGTGAACAGCACCGAGAAGGCGTCGCCGTACAGGCGCACCACCTCGGCCGCCGCGTCGCGGGCGCGGCGCGGGGCGGGCATGGCTTCCACAACGTCCAGCACCGCGTGGATCAGGGTGTGGAAGCAGCCCAGGAACATGGCCTCGGTGACGCCGCGCATGCGGTGGCGGCGGGCCGAGGCCAGCAGTTCGCGGCCCCAGCCGTCCCGGGAGTCGGCATCCACGCCGTCTTCGATTTCGCGCACCAGGTCGCCGAAGGTGGGGGCAAGCCCGGCGTGCAGCGCGGCGCGCAGGGGCTGCAAAAAGCCCAGCAGCGAATCGATGCAGTCCTGCCGCCTGGCCGTGGTGTGGCGCAGGTAGCCCGCCGCGCGCATGTGCTCGGACCAGCGGGCCAGGAACAGGTCCATCTGTCCTTCGATGCCCAGCAGCACCGGGCGGGCCGCCGCGAAGAGGGCCGACGCGCCCGGACCGTGGTGTCTGGGGAGACCGGGGGAACGTCCGGTTTCGGTGGTGCGCCCGGCCTCGGACATGGCCGGGGGGGCGATGGAGGTGCGGGGGGTGCGGACGGCCATGGGAACTCCGGAAGGTCTGCGCCCGTCATGCTGCCGGACGGATGCCGAAAGGACGCCGGGCGGAGTGGCGGACGGCGGGGGCGGAATGCGCCGCGTTGACGTCGGGAAGGCGCGCGCGGCATACCCGATGGGTACCCGGTGCGTTGCTTCCCCGTGCGGCTGTGCTATTCTTTACCCGAGTCACGCGTGGACACAAGGGCGTGTCCGGCGGAAATCCTTTGGAGGCCGTGGTGGCGGAATACGGTGAGTGTGGCGGCGCGGGGCGCGCCCCGAGCGCGGCGGAGCGGCCGGGTGGCCGACGGGCATCCGTTGTTTCGTTGCCGCTGGCCCGGTTGTGCGCGAGGTCGCTCGCGGGGTTGCTTGCGGGGGCGATCGTCTGGGCGACGGGCGCGGCAGCGGCCATGGCGGCTGACGCGGTTGCGCCCGCCGCCGCCAGTCCCGCCGCCCCGGCCAGTCCCGCGGTCGAGCCGTGTCCGCTCACCTCGCCGGAACATACCGCCCGGCTGGTGGCCCCCGCCGTGGCGGAAAGCGGCGGCACTGTCGCCGTCCCTGCCCGCGTGGGCACCCCCCTGCCGGTGGTGGTGGCACTGGAGGGGCCGCCCCTGCCCTCCGGCGTGTTCCCCGTGGTGAACATCGACAAGGCCGCCGGGCCGGACGGCGGACGGGTGTCCACCACCACCGGGTACCCGGAGTCGGAGCTGCGCTTCAGCGCGCCGGGCCGCTACGAACTGGCCCTGACGGTGACCCTGGTGGCCCGGTCCAGTTGCGGGGGGGCCAAGGCCCGCACGGTGATGGAACGGCGCGTGGCGGTTCAGGTGGCGCCGTAGGTCGCTGCGGGGCGCTGGCGTCCGGCGTCATGTGGCGTGCCTGATCGGTACGGGCAAGGGCAGGGGGCATGGGGCGGCTCACGGATGCGGCGGGGGGGGGGAGTTTCCGCGTGGAGATGGCGTTCGCGCCCTTGTCAGGGCAGCAAAGGATTGTTATTTATCTTGGCTGGAGCGGCGTACTATAATCTGGATGCTTCACCGGCCCCGCCGGAACGGCCGTTCCGCACAAACGTTACAGGAGGTTTCGACATGCTCGGACGCACGGTCTCCGCGCCCACGAGGGCGCGGGCGGAAACCGTCAACGCCTTCATGCGCGGTGTATACAACTGGATGTTCGTGGGGCTTGCCGTGACGGCCGCCGCCGCGTGGTTCACGGCGTCGAGCCCGGCCATGCTGCAACTGGTGTTCGGCAACAGCTTCGTGCTGATCGGCCTGATCATCGCCGAAATCGGCCTGGTCATGGGCATCAGCGCGGGCATCGCGCGGCTTTCCGCCGGCGCGGCCACCGGGCTTTTCGTGCTGTACAGCGCCCTGAACGGCATCACCCTTTCCGCGGTGCTGCTGGCCTACACCATGAGCACGGTGTTCCAGGCCTTCGCCACGGCGGCGGGCATGTTCGGCGCCATGTCCCTCTACGGCCTGACCACCAAGAAGGACCTCACCTCGTGGGGCAGCTTCCTGTTCATGGGCCTCATCGGCATTCTCATCGCCAGCGTGGTGAACATTTTCGTGGGCAGTTCGGCCATGTCGCTGGTCATCAGCGCCATCGGCGTGATCGTGTTCACGGGCCTGACCGCCTACGACAGCCAGAAGCTGCGCATGATGGGCGAAACCGCCCCCATGGACGACGCCACCGCCATCCGGCGCGGCACCATCCTGGGCGCGCTGACGCTGTATCTGGACTTCATCAACCTGTTCCTGATGCTGCTGCGGCTGTTCGGCTCCTCGCGCGACTAGCCGCACGCATGGCTTGCGTGACCGACAGTGACTGCCAAGGGGGGCGCAAGCTCCCCTTTTTCGTGGCGGCGGTGCGGGCCCCGGCCCGTCCGTCCGGCAAGTCCCATCCCGTCCCATCCCGTCCCGCCCCGGCCCCCCGCCCGCATTCCCCCGGCGACAAGCGCGCCCGCGCATGATAGACTTATGCGCATGTGCACACCGTTGCCTGTTTCCGGATCAGTCCGGGTGACGTCATGAATGCCGCCGCCGTGCAGAAGGCCCTCGCCCCCCTGCTGCGGCCCTTGGGCGCGGCCTACGCCGCGTGCATGGCCGCGCGCCGCGCCGCGTACGAGGCGGGCCTGCTGCCGCGCTTTTCCCCGCCGCGCCCGGTGGTGTCGGTGGGCAACATTTGCTGGGGCGGCACGGGCAAGACCCCGCTGGTGCACTGGCTGTTGCGCTGGTGCGGTGCGCACGGGCTGTCCGCCGCCGTGCTCACGCGCGGCTACGGCGCGAAACCGTCCCGACTGCCCCTGCTGGTGCGGCCCGGCCACACGGCGGCGGAGGCGGGCGACGAACCGCTGATGCTGGCCCGCCAGAACCCCGACGCGGCCGTGCTGGTGGACCCGGTGCGGCGGCGGGCCGGGCACTGGGCGGAAGCGCGCCTTTCCCCGCATCTGTACCTGCTGGACGACGGTTTTCAGCACCTGGCCGTGCGCCGCGACCTGGACATCGTGGTGCTGCGCCCGGCGGACCTCACCGGCGAGTGGGGCCGGACCATCCCGGCGGGCTCGTGGCGCGAGGGCGCGGGGGCGCTGGCCCGGGCGCACGCCTTCTGCGTGAAGGCCGAGCCGGAACTGTTCGACGCCCTGGGCCCCCAGATGGAACGCCGCCTGATCCACCACGGCGTGCCGGTGTTCGGCTTTCGCCTTGCGCCGCGCGGCCTGGTGCGGGTGGCCCGGGGGCTGGACCCGCGCCCGGCGGAGCAGGGGGCGGCCACCCGTCCCCATCTGGACGGCGCGCCCTACGTGCTGGCCTCGGGCGTGGGCGAACCGGCGCAGGTGCATGCCACGGCCACGCGCTTCTTCGGCTATCCGCCGCTGCGCCACCGCATCTTTCCGGACCATCATCCGTACGGCCCCGGCGACGTGCGTTCGCTGGCGGCCGAAGGGTGCGCGGTGGTGTGCACCCCCAAGGACGCCGTCAAACTGGCGCCGTTGTGCGGCGAAGGTGACGGGCGCGGTGGCGCGAACCCGTTGGACCTGTGGGCCTTCGACCTGGTGACCGAATTCGGACCGGCGTTGTGGTCCGCGACGAATTTTCCCGAATGGTGGGCCGCCCGCTGGGCCGGGCTTTCCGCCGCCCGCCGGAACTGACCGCCCCTTGCCGGGGGCGGCTGGCCCCGGCTGGCCCCGGCTGGCCCCGGCTGGCCCCAGCTGGCAACGACCGGCGGCAACCGGTCGCAACCGGTCGCAACCGGTCGCAACCGGTCGCAACAGGCAGCCCGCCCGCATTCGACATCTTTCACTCCGGCCCGGCCGGAAAGGACATCCATACATGACAAAGAAGAAACGCGACGAAAGCTACATGCTGCCCGACGCGAACGACCTGGCGGCCCTGTTCCGCGAGGCGCACCGCCCGCTGAAGATCGACGCGCTGATGCGCATGCTGGGCCTGCACCGCCGCATGAAGAAGGAACTGGAGGACCGCCTGGACGACCTCGTCCGGCAGGGCCGCATCATCCGCCTGCGCGGCGGGGCCTGGGGCCTTGTGGAGCAGTTGCGGCTGGTCACGGGCACCCTGTCCATCCAGCGTTCGGGCATGGGCTTCGTGCTGCCCGAGGAAAAGGGGCGCGACGACATCTACGTGCACCCCTACCAGATGGGCGACGCCTGGCACGGCGACAAGGTGGTGGTGGCCCTGCTGCCCGGCCGCCACGGCAAGAATCCTGAAGGGCGCATCGTGCGCGTGCTGGAGCGGGGCCGCAAGGAGATACCCGCCCGCGTGGTGCGCCGCATGGGCAGGCACAGCCTGCTCTGCCGCCCGGCCGACCCGCGCATGGCCGTGAGCTTCGTGGTGGACATGAGCGCCGTGGAGGAAAAGGCCGAGAAGGGCGACCTGGTGGTGGCGGCCCCCGGCGAAAAGGTGGAGGACGGCCTGTGGGCGGCCACCGGGCTTGCCGTGCTGGGCGCCGACGACAACGTGCTGGTGCAGGAACGGCTGGTGAAGATCAACCACGACGTGCCCACCGACTTTCCGCCCGAGGTGCTGGAAGAGGCGCAGGCCCTGCCCGCCGCGCCCGGCCGCGACGACATGGAGGGGCGCATCGACCTGCGCCACCTGGAGTTCGTGACCATCGACGGGGCCAAGGCCCGCGACTTCGACGACGCCGTGTATGTGGAAGAGCAGGGCACCGGCTACCGGCTGTGGGTGGCCATCGCCGACGTGGCCCACTACGTGCGGCCCGGCTCGGCCATGGACCGCGAGGCGCAGGCCCGGTCCAACTCGTACTATTTCCCGCAGTCGGTGGAGCCCATGCTGCCCGAGGCCCTTTCCAACGGGCTGTGCAGCCTGAACCCGCGCGTGCCCCGGCTGGCCATGGTGGCGGAAACCTTCTTCTACGCCGACGGCAGCCCCGGCCGCAGCAAGTTCTACGCGGCCGTCATCGAATCCAAGGCCCGTCTGACCTACGGCCAGGTCAACCGGGCGCTGTTCGAGAAGGACGAGCAGGAACGCCGTCTGCTCACCCCGGTGCTGCCCCTGCTGGAACGCGCCGAACGGCTGGCCCGCCTGCTGCACGAAAAGCGCGACGAGCGCGGCAGCCTGGACTTCGACCTGCCCGAGCCGGAGGTGATCTTCAACATCTACGGCGAGACGGTGGACATCGGCCGCAAGGTGCGCCACTTCGGCCACCAGATCATCGAGGAGTTCATGATCGCTGCCAACGAGGCGGTGGCCCGCTTCCTGACCGAGAAGAACGCCCGCTTCCTGTACCGGGTGCACCCGGAACCGGACACCGAAAAGCTGGAAGGGCTGTTCAAGGTGCTGGCCCGCACCTCGCTGGCGCAGCACCTGCCCGGCAAGCCGTCGGCCAAGGCGTTGCAGGGCGTGTTGCAGGCGGCCAAGGGCTCGGACCAGGAATTCCTGGTCAGCCGCATGGCCCTGCGCACCATGATGCAGGCCCGCTACTCGCCCGAGCACGAAGCCCATTTCGGCCTGGCCTCGGAATGCTACTGCCACTTCACCTCGCCCATCCGGCGCTATGCGGACCTGGTGGTGCACCGGGCGCTGCGCCGCACGCTGGGGCTGCCGGTGAACGGGCCGCTGCCGGGCGAGCGGGCGCTGCTGACCATCGCCGACACCCTGAACACCAACGAGCGCGTGGCCATGGAGGCCGAGCGCGAGATACTCAAGCGCATCACCGTGCTGTTCCTGTCCGAACGGGTGGGCGAGGAGTTCACCGGGGTCATTTCCGGCATCATCGACTTCGGCTTCTTCGTGGAATTCAACGAGGTGTTGGCCGAGGGCATGGTGCGCCTGTCGTCGCTGGACGACGACTACTACGGCTACCTGCCCGAGCGGCAGGAACTGGTGGGCGAGCGCACCGGCCGCAGCTTCCGGCTGGGACAGGCCGTGACCGTGCGCCTGGCCGAGGTCAACGTGGCCCGGCTGGAAGTGAACCTGGCGTTGGCCGGCGCCGACGCCGTGGCGTCCACGGGCGCCAGGAAGCCCCGGCCTGCCGGACGTGATCGTGCCGTGCGCGCCGGACGCGAAGGACGCGACGGACGCGACGGCAGGGGCGCGCGCGGCGGACGCGGTTACGGGCGTGGGGAGGAGCCCGGAGCGGGGCGCGGACCGCGTGACGACGCGGGGCGCGGTGACCGCGCACCGGCCGCCGCTCCGTCTGCCGCCGCGGATGCCGGTCGCGCGTCGCGCAAGGCCAGGGCCCGGTCCACCACCGACGCGAGTTGGGACGACCCCATGCCCACGGAACTGCCGGAACCGTTCGAGAACGCGCCGCGCAAGGGGCGGGGCGGCAAGCCCGGCCCCCGGCCCGCCGCCCGCAAGGGGGCTGCCCCGAAGCCCTCTGCCCCGAAGAACGCCGGAGAGGAAAAGGCCGTCAAGCCAGCCCAATCCGGCAAGGCTGCGGAGGGCAAGGTTGGCGACGCCAAGCCCGGCAAGGGCCAGGCCGCCAAACCTGCCAAGTCCGACAAGTCGGCCAAGTCCGCCAAATCCGGCAAGGCCGCCGCATCCGGAAAGAGCGGCACGACCACGGCTGCACCGAAGAAGACGGGCGGCGACAAGCCCGCCAAGGCCAAGGCGTCCACGTCCGGGCAGGGTAAGCAGAATCAGGACAAGCCGGATCAGGGCAAGCGGGACCAGGCAAAGCCCGCCAAGGCCGGGAAGCCCAAGGGCAGTGACGGCGCAGCCTAGATTTCGTCGTTCATGCCGAACATATGAAGCCGCCCCGGAGGAGAACCTCCGGGGCGGCGTTTCGTTGCGGAAAGGTGCGGGGGGCATGCTCCGCTACAGCCGGGTGATGCCGAAGCGGGCCAGCAGTTCGGCCAGGCGCTGGTTCAGGTTGGTGGTGGAGCGCGACAGCAGATCCAGGCTGATGTACAGGGCGAATTCCACCCGGAACGAGGCGTCGGTCCACAGCGAGCCGATCTCGCGGGCCAGTTGCGGCTCGATCTGCAACAAGTGCAGCAGCGATTCCAGTTCCGTGGCCGTCTGGGGGCGGAACAGCTGCATGTTGGCCCGGCCGGGGTCCTGCTGCCACAACTTGTTGCGCCGGATGCGCGTCAGCCCGGAATCGAACAGCGTTTCCACGGCGGCCACCGAGGTGCGCCGCTCCTTGCGGGTGCGGATGTGGATCTTGCCCATGTCCTCGCCCGCGCGGCGGCGCAACAGGGTGACGAACTGGAATTCCAGCAGCGATTGCAGGGCCTTGCCCAGACAGGGCAGGGAAAAGTCGCCCAGGGTGCGGCGCACGACGGCCGTCTCCTTGGGAGAGAAGCCGTCCAGCGCGCGCAGAAAGTCCTCGCGCAGCAGGTTCAGGGTGATGGCCACGCTGCACGCCATGCCCACCACCTGGTCGCGCAGGAACTGCACCTGCTCGGGATTGACCTCGGGCGCGGGCGCGCCTTGCGCCTCGGCTTCCGCGCCGGCCAGGTCACCGGACAGGCCGCCGGACAGCAGCAGGGTTTGCAGCCTTTCCATCTCGCGGGCGGCGGGGTCGATGCACACGATCTGGCTGATGAAGTCGATGTCGCCCGGGGCAAAGGGGTAGTCCGGCCGGGCGGCCATGCCCTGCAGGATGTCGTGCACCAGCTTGCGCGCCTTGCGGCTGGCGAAGTCGCGCGTCTCGTACTCGAACAGGTTCTGCACCCGCGTCTTGTCCAGGGGCCTGGGCGTGCGGCACAACCGTTCCAGCAGGGCGTCGAAAGGGTAGCGGATGACCAGCAGCGAGCGTTCCTTGGCCAGGGTGAACGCCTCCTGCACCATGATGGCGTCGTAGGCTTCGTCCACCAGACCCGCCACGAAGTGCGCGAAATGCCTGCGCCAGTATTGCTCGTCCAGTTCGGTGGATTCGGTGATGGCGTCGGAGGGGCCAAGGGCCTCTTCGCCGTAGGCGCGCACCAGGGTTTCGATGAAATTGTCGGTGCACAGCGCCGTGGTGTACACCACGCCCTGCACGCATTTCAGCAGCAGGGTTTCCGTGTTCACCAGGCCGGTGCGCAGCAGGCTGGAATCGGCCCCGCCGGGCTTGGCGTACTGCCCCAACTGGGCCACGAATTCGCCCACCAGCTTGCGGATGTGCTCGTGCAGCGGGTCCATGGCGCCGCGCGCGGCCACGATTTCGATGATGGACCGCTGCTGCGTTTCGAGCAGGGGATATTCGTTGATGCGCTCGCTGTTGGTGCGGATGAGGCACAGCAACACCTCGCGCTCCACCACCTCGCGCACGGCGCGGCGGTCCTTGGTGGCGGCCAGGCAGGCCACGTAGGCGGCCAGCCGTTCTTCCGGCGGCGGGCCCTGGGTGGGATCATGGTTGCGCGCGTCGGTCATGGCAAGTTCCTGCGTGCGTCGTTCGGCGGTGCGAAACTGGGTGTAATCCCCCATTCGCACATGGGGGCGCTCCATGTCTCTGGCCGCTGACGGGCGGATTGTCAACCTGATATCATGAACTCAGTTCCCGGCCGATATCATGAAGTCAGTTCGCGGGCCATGGCTTCGCCCTGGCCGCCGCCCCCCGCCATGCGGGCCAGCTCTTTCCGGATGTCCTCTCCGTCCAGCCTGCGGCACAGGGTGAAGGTGGCGTTGTCCGCCACCTCCTTGCTGACCTGGAAGTGTCGGCCCGCGCGGGCGGCCAACTGCGGCCAGTGGGTGATCAGGATCACCTGCCGACGTTCGGCCAGCGCGGCCAGCCGGTCCGAGACGCGGTTCAGGGTCAGGCCCCCCACGCCGGAATCCACCTCGTCGAAGATCAGGGTGGCGGCCTCGTCGCGGGCCATCAGTCCCACCACCGCCAACAGGAAGCGGGAAAGTTCGCCGCCCGAGGCGATGCGGTCCAGCGGCTGGGGCGGCTGGCCGGGGTTGGGCACCCACAGCAGGCGCGCCCGGTCCTCCACGCAGCCGGGCCACGGCTCGTGCGGGGTGAACTCGAAGGCCACGCGCACGTGCTCGGAAAAGCCCAGGCCCGCCAGTTCGCCCTCCAGCGCCTGGGCCAGCCGGGCGGCCGCCTCGTGCCGGGCGGGGTTCAGTCCGGCCAGCACGGCGCACAGCCGTTCCTTCAGGGCTTCCTCCTCGCGCTCCAGGGTGCGCAGGTCCAGGCGGCAGGCGTCGAGAAACGAAAGATTTTCCTCGATCTCTCGGCGCAGGTCCACGATCTCGTCCAGGGTGCGGCGCAGCTTGCGCTTCAACTGGGCCAGTTCGTACAGCCGCTTTTCGATGGATTCCATGTCCAGGTCGTCATCGTCGGAGCCGGACGCGGCGGGCGCCGGACGGCGGCGCAGGCGGCGTTCCAGGTCGGACAGCCCCTGCCGGAAGGCGGAAATGGCGGCCAGGTCGCCAGACCAGCCGGAGGCATCGCCAGACGAGTTCGGATCGTCGCCGGGGGCGGCGGCCAGGCGGGCCAGCCCGTCCAGCGACCGTTCCAGCAGGCCCAACGCCTCGGCCACGCCGGGGCCGTCCTCGCCGCGCAGCACGGCCAGGGCGCGCTCCTGCGCTTCCTGCGCCGCGGCCATGTCGCGCAGGGCGCGGCGGCGTTCCTCCAGCCGTTCCTCTTCGCCCGCCTCGGGGGCCACCTTGTCGATCTCGCGCTGTTGGAATTCCAGCACGTCGCGCCGGTCTTCCAGCGAACGGGCGCGGGCGGCCAGTTCTTCGCGTTGCGCGGCCACCTCGCGCAGGGCCTTCAAGGCTTCGTCGCGGGCGGCCACCAGATCCGGCCGGTTCAGGAATTCGTCCAGCAGCCGGGCCTGGAAGGCGGGTTGCAGCAGCTTCTGCTGGCCGTGCTGGCTGGTGTGCACCACCAGCGAGGCGCGCATGTCGCGCACCGCGTCCTGCGAGCTCAGCCGGTCGTTGATGAACAGGCGGCTGCGGCCGGTGTCGGCCGTCAGTTCGCGGCGCAGCACCATGTCGCCGTCGGGCAGGGCGAACAGGGCTTCCACGTGGGCCTTGTCCTTGCCGGGGCGGACCATGTCGGAGGCCAGGCGGTCGCCGATGAGGAAGTTGAGCGCCTTGAGGATGAAGCTCTTGCCCGCGCCCGTTTCGCCGGTAAGGGCGTTGAGGCCGGGGGCGAAGTCCAGTTCCATGTCCTCGATGAGCGCGAGGTCCCGAATGCGCAGGTATTCCAGCATGAGGTGTCCTTGCTCAGGTCCGGCCGTCGCCGTCCGCCGTGGGGGCGGAGGCGGCCTCCGGTGAAATGTCGGCTTTGGCGTCCGGTGCCGCATTTGGTCCCGCATCCGGTCCCGCGCCTCGCGCCGTGGGGGACGATGCGGCGGGCGGCGCTTCCAGCCCCCGACGCAGGTGTCCGCCGGGGCCGTGCCCGTCCAGCAGTCGCAGGAAGGCCCGCTCCTGTCCGTCCGCCGTGGCGCGCCGTCCGGCTTCGGCCAGTTCGTGCAGCCCTTGCTCCACGCGGTAGGCGCGCAGGCTGGTCAGGCCGAATTCGGCCTGGGTGCGCCAAGGCGCGCCGGGTTCCAGCGCCAGGCGCGCGAGGATGCCGAGCCTGTAGAAGGTGAGCGCCTTGCGGCGTGAAGTCAAGCGTTCAACCCCCCGCATCCATTCAAGGTCGCCGCCGCCGAAGCGCTGGGCCAGGACCAGCATTTCGAAGGCGGCCTCGGGGCAGTGGCGCTGCGGATCGTAGGTGAACCCCGGCTGGGCGTCGCGGCCCTCGCGGCGCAGCAGTTCCGCCCACAGCAGGCAGGCGTGGTACGCCGACCGGGGTTTTTCCGGCTCGCGCACCTGCCGCGCCTGATGCAGGCGGTACCAGAAGGGTTTGGCGGCCTTCAGGTCGCCGCGCACCAGCGCGGCCCCGGCGGCGGCCACGTTGACGTCCACGTCGTCGGCATGTGCTCCGGTGGCCAGCAGCCGGTCGAGCAGGACCGCCAGCGCGGGCGTTTCGCGCACCGGCAGGGGCGGTTGCCCCTTGGACGGTTCCGCGGCGGCGCGCAGCCGGGCGGCCAGGCTGGCGGGCGTTTCGGGCAGCGCATCCAGCGCTGCGGCCAGGGTGCCGGGCGGCAGTTCCAGCATGCCGCCGCGCTGCTTGTGGGACAGCGCCAGCCACAGGGCCTCGGCGCCGTCCGCCCCGGTGGCGGCTCCATCCGGCGCCTCGTCCATGGCGCGCAGCACCGTCGCCGCCCGGTGGTCCGGCAGGTGCTGCCCCTGCACCCGTTCCCACGCGGCGCGGCCGATGCGTTCGGCCACGTCCGGCTTGCGCAGCAGGAAGCGCAGTTTTTCCAGCAGGTCCAGGCCGTCGGCGTAGACCACCATTTCACGTCCGTCGTCGAACAGCGCGTCCTGGTCCGGCCCCACGTCGGGGGTGAGCACGCAGGCCCCGCACGAGGCCCCTTCCGTGAGCCGGAAATTGACCTCGAACCCGATGGATTCGTTGGGGATGAGCCGGGTGTCGCCGTACAGGCGCAGCATTTCGGCAAAGGGCACGCCCTGCCGGGCCTGCACGCCGAAATGTTGGCGCAGCAGGTCCGCCAGCCAGCCGCGCAGGGGGCGGTGCCGGTCCAGCACGCCCACCATGGAAATGTCGTGGTCGCGTTGCGCGTGGGGGCGCCACGGGCGGTCATGGCCGCTCATGGCCAGATGCACGGGACGCGGGTGGCGCCATTGCGGCGGCAGCGCCCGGAACAGCGAAAGGTGGGGGGTGAACGCCACGTCGAACAGCCGCGCGTAATGGCGGTGCCAGTGCATGTTCAGGTGGCTGTCGATGGCCCAGTACGCCTTGCGGCAGCGCAAGGTTTCCAGCCCGGCCAGGATGACCCGCGCGCCCAGCGTTTCCTGCTGCACCAAGAGGTCGGGGGCGAAGCCGCGCGCGTCGAGCAGGGCGGTGATGTCCACGATGCCGCCGGGCGGATGCAGGTCCAGCACCTCGTGCCCCATGCGCCGGAACGCGGCTGCCAGGTGCGTGCCGACGCAGGCGATGCGCATGGCCTAGCGCTTCAGGCGCGGGTCCAGCAGGTCGCGCAGGCTTTCGCCCAGCAGATTGTAGCCGAGCACGGTGAACAGGATGGCGCAGCCCGGAAAAATGGACAGCCACGGGGCTATCTCCAGCACGTCCTTGCCTTCCAGCAGCATGTTGCCCCAGCTGGGCATGGGCGGCTGCACGCCAAGCCCCAGAAAGCTGAGGGCCGATTCGGTCAGGATGGCCCCGGCCACGCCCAGCGTGGCGGACACCAGCACCGGGGCCACGGCGTTGGGCAGCACGTGCAGGCCCAGGATGCGCACCGGCCCGGCCCCGGCCAGCCGGGCGGCGGCGATGAAGTCGCGCTCGCGCAGGGACAGGGTTTCCGCGCGCACCAGACGGGCCACGCCCATCCACGAGGTGAGCCCGATCACCGCCATGATGTTCAGCAGGCTGGGCTCCAGGAAGGCGATGACCGCAAGGATCAGGAAGAACGAGGGGAAACACAGCATGATGTCCACGCAGCGCATGATCAGTTCGTCCGTCAGCCCGCCGAAGTAGCCCGCCGCCAGCCCCAGCGCCAGGCCGATGGCGACGGAGATGCCCACCGAGACGAAGCCCACCCACAGCGACACCCGCGCCCCGTGCAGCATGCGCGAGAGCACGTCGCGGCCCAGGGCGTCGGTGCCCAGGGGGTGCGCGGAAGACGGCGGGTGCAGGATGGCCGTCAGGTCCAGGGCGGTGGGGTCGTGCGGGGAAATCCACGGGGCCAGCAGGGCCGCCGCCGACATGGCCAGCACCAGCGAAAGGCCGGTGGCCAGCATGGGGTGGCGCGCCCAGAAACGCAGCCAGCGGCGGGGGGAGAATGCGGCGGCCGCGCTCATGCGTTGCCCCCTTCGCCATTGCCCCCGCTGCCGTTGCCGCCCGTGCCCCCGGTGAGCCGGATGCGCGGGTCGGCCAGGCCGTAGCACAGGTCGGCCAGCAGGTTGCCGATCAGGGTCAGCACCGCGCCCAGCACCAGGTTGCCCATGATCAGCGGGTAGTCGCGCGCCATGACCGCCTGGTAGAACAGCTGCCCCAGGCCGGGCAGGGCGAAGATGGATTCGATGATCACGCTGCCGCCGATGAGCCCCGGCAGCGACAGCCCCAGGATGGTGATGACCGGCAGCAGCGCGTTGCGCAGCGCGTGGCGGAAGATGACGGTGCGCACCGGCAGTCCCTTGGCCCGCGCCGTGAGAATGTAGTCCTGCCGCAGCACTTCCAGCATGGAGGCGCGCATGAACCGCGAAAGCCCGGCCAGGCTGCCGAAGGTGTAGATGAAGATGGGCATGGCCAGGTGCGCCAGGATGTCCCACGCCTTGCCCAGCGGCGTCATGGCGGCGTGGTCCAGCGAGGTCAGGCCGGAAAGCGGCAGCCATTGCAGGTGGATGCCGAACAGCAGCATCAGCAGCAGGGCCAGCCAGAATCCCGGCATGGCGAACCCTATGAACACCAGCACCGTCATGGCCCGGTCGAACAGCCTGCCCTGCCAATGGGCGGATGCCACCCCGATGGGGATGGCGCACAACAGGGTGAGCACCAGCGAGGCCACGTTCATGCCCACGGTGAGCGGCAACCGTTCCTTGATCTTGTCCCACACCGGGCGCGGGTCGCTGGACATGGAATTGCCGAAGTCCAGCCGGGCCAGGCGGCCCAGCCACTGCACGTACTGCACGTGCAGCGGCTTGTCGAGGCCGTACAGTGATTCCAGTCGCTTGCGGGTTTCTGCCCCGGCCAGCGGGTTCATGGTGGTCTGCATGTCCGTGGGCGAACCGGGAGCCAGGTGGATGACCCAGAAGCTGATCACCGTGATGCCCCAGAACACGAAGAGCATCCATGCCAGCTTGCGGGCCATGCGGCGCAACGTGGCGGCCATGCGGCCGGGGCGCTGCGCGGGGGGATGGGCACCGTCGGGGGAGTGGGGGGCGCCCGGCCCGGCGGGATCGCCAGACCCGGCAGAGACACCAGACCCGGCAAGGCCATCCGCGCTGGCGGGCTGCCCGCCAGAGGGGGGAACCTCCGGCGCGGGCCGCGCGCCGTCCGTCCGGATTTCTCCGGCGGCGGGCGGCGGTGGCGGGGTGTCGCGAAGATCGCTGGTCACGTCGTCGATGTCCTCAAAGCCAAGTGATGGGGGCGGCCCCTAGCCCTCGTGCTCCATCCACCCGCGCAGGTCGCGCACTTCCTCGGCCCAGCGGGGCGAAAGGCGTACCTCCATGAACTGGCGGTACACCTCGTCCAGGAAGCCGAGGCAGGTTTCGATCAGGTAGATTTTCTCCAGCAGGCGGGCGTCGGGATCGTCGTCCCCGCCCTCGCCGTCCTTTTCCACGGTGGGGGTCTTCAGGCTGTTGAGGGAAAAGTCCTCGGCCCGCAGGCTGACCTGCCAGGAATCGGCCTCGCGCTCGAAGCGCAGCAGGGCGCGGGTCACCTTCTTGCCGGTGGTCAGGCCCAGGCGCGCCTCGCGCAGGGGCGACATGGAGCCGGACACGGTGGCGGTCTCCAGGCTTTCGCCCTCGCCGCCCTGCACCGAGATGCGCTGCTCCATGTGCACGCCGAAGGGGCTGCCGTCGCGCATGCGGAACGAGCCGGGCGCGGTTTCGCTGCGGTACCACAGCCAGGTCAGGAATTCCTGGCCCAGGATCACGTCGGTGGTCTGGCCGAGATAGGGGGTGTCGCTCATCGTGTGTCCTTGTCCGGCGCGCCTACCCGGCGAACCGGGTGGGTTCCAGCGTGTCCAGCCGGGTCATGGCGGCCTCGTCCAGCATGGAGGCGGCCAGCGCGTACGGCGTCAGCGGCTCCAGGTGCAGGTCGAAGGTCAGCGTGAAATAGTCGGAGAACAGGTCGAGCATCTTCGACTGGGTGGAGGCGAAGTAGACGATGCCCGTATCGATGGCCCACAGCACGTTGAATTCCGCGGGGATGGGCAGAAAACGCGACATCAGGCGCAGCCGGGTCTGTTCCTTCAGTTCCTTCTTGCGCTCGCGCGAGACGAACTTCTTGCCCTGCTCCTTGTTGCGGGCCTCTTCCTCGCGCAGGGCCAGGGACAGGTGCTTCTTGAGCACGGCGGCGGGGATGCGCCGGGTGTCCTGCCGCAGCGAAAAGGCGATGTAGCCACCCTTCTCGGGCGGGGCGGTGCGCCAGGCCGTGTCGAGCATGTCGTCGAAGCACACCCAGCCCCACGAGCGCTCGTCGGAAGTGGCGTCGATGTCGCGGAAGCAGAACTGTTTTAGCTTGTCGGGCAGGGTGGGCCAGAGGGTGGCGGGCACTGGGTCCGCGATGCGGAACCGGGTGAAGCTGCTGCTGGCGTTGAGAAAACCCATTGGTGTCTCCCTTGGTTGCGGATTGGGCACATACCTAGCCTATCTTGCCGTGGCGCGCCACCCCGTGGGCATGGTGCGCAGGACCGGACGGGCGGGCGGCATGCCCACGGGGTGCGGTGGCCTGTCCGAAATCTTCGAGCGGGGGTGGACTGCCGCCTATCGTCGTGGTTCCGGAAGCGACCACGCATGTCGCCGGGGGAGCGAGTACCCCTGCAAGGGGTTTTTCGTTCGGGGGAGATACGTTTTTTATGCCTGTATTATCAGAGTATTGAATGTGATTTTTGAGAAAATTTAAAAACGGTGTTGACTTCATCCGGGTTTCGCGTAGAAACCACCTCCGCGCCGAACGGAACCGGCAACGCCTCCTGCAAGGGGGGTGCGCTGGATCGGACGGGGCAAAAGGTCAGCATGACCGGCGCGAAAAAAACGCGAAAGGGTGTTGACGGATGTCTCCGAAAGGAGCATAGCTGAAAGTCCGCCCGCACGCTCAACGTGCACGGCGGAAAGGCTCGGGCACTGGTCCGGCCGGCGGTCTGAACAGACCACGGTTCTTTGACAAGTAAATAGCGAGTCGGGAAGGAATCAGCCTTTACGATAAGTAATCAATCGTGCGGGTGTCCCAAGTACGGGGTGTCTGCGCGACTTCAGTTTTTCAACTGGAGAGTTTGATTCTGGCTCAGATTGAACGCTGGCGGCGTGCCTAACACATGCAAGTCGTGCGTGAAAGGGCTTCGGCCTGAGTAAAGCGGCGCACGGGTGAGTAACGCGTGGATGATCTGCC
>NZ_JBAIYT010000017.1:0-87450 GCF_036763125.1 Nitratidesulfovibrio sp. 1201_IL3209 | reverse complement strand
GGTAACGGGATAAATTTCGGGGGAGGGTACCTTTTGGAAAAGGTCTCCCTCCCCGGACCCCTCCCCCCAAAACTTTTCATATGTGGGTGTGTTGCGCGTATGAAAAGTCTCGCAGGCCAGGGGAGACAAGGGCTCCGGTATCGCCGCGTTGCCGTGGCACCAAGGCCCGGCAGTCATATCTCCCCCCCCCCCCAGCCGGGCACGGGAGAACGATATTTCCAGAGGTCGCGCGGCACCGGAACGCCGCGCGGCCGCAACCATTCCACGGAGGCGAACCATGGACGAACTGCTGATTCAAGACCCGGAAGTGGGTCGCGCGGTCACCCTTGAAATCGAACGTCAGACCGGCAAGCTCGAACTCATCGCGTCCGAGAACTTCGTCTCCGCCGCCGTCCGTCAGGCGCAGGGCAGCGTGCTGACCCACAAGTACGCCGAAGGCTACCCCGGCAAGCGCTACTACGGCGGCTGCGAGTTCGTGGACATCGCGGAAAACCTGGCCATCGACCGGGCCAAGGCCATCTTCGGCTGCGGCTACGCCAACGTGCAGCCCCATTCCGGCAGCCAGGCCAACATGGGCGTGTACTTCGCCTGCCTGAAGCCGGGCGACACCATCCTGGGCATGAACCTTTCGCACGGCGGGCACCTGACCCACGGCAGCCCGGTGAACTTTTCCGGCCGCCTGTACAACGTGGTGTTCTACGGCGTGAAGAAGGAAACCGGCTGCATCGACTACGACGAAGTGGCCGCGCTGGCCCGCGAGCACAAGCCCGCCCTGATCGTGGCCGGCGCCAGCGCCTACCCGCGCGTCATCGACTTCGCCCGGTTCCGCGCCATCGCCGACGAGGTGGGCGCCAAGCTGATGGTGGACATGGCCCACATCGCGGGCCTGGTGGCCACCGGCCTGCACCCCACCCCCATCGGGCAGGCCCACTACACCACCACCACCACCCACAAGACCCTGCGGGGCCCGCGCGGCGGCATGATCCTGTCCGACGAGGACAACGCCAAGACCCTGAACAGCCAGATATTCCCCGGCATCCAGGGCGGCCCGCTGATGCACGTCATCGCGGCCAAGGCGGTGGCCTTCGGCGAGGCGCTGCGCCCCACCTTTGCCGAATACCAGCAGCAGGTGGTGAAGAACGCCGTCAAGCTGGCCGGGTGCCTGACCGCCGCCGGGTACGACCTGGTCTCCGGCGGCACCGACAACCACCTGATGCTCATGGACCTGACGGCCAAGGACATCACCGGCAAGGACGCCGAGCACGCGCTGGACAAGGCGGGCATCACCGCCAACAAGAACACCGTGCCCTTCGAGACCCGTTCGCCCTTCGTGACCTCGGGCGTGCGCCTGGGCACCCCCGCCCTGACCACGCGCGGCATGAAGGAAGCCGAAATGGAAAAGGTGGCCGCGTGGATCGTGGACGCCCTGGGCAACGTCAACAACGAGACGCGCCTTGCGGCCATCAGCCGCGAGGTGGAAGTCTTCGCGCGGCAGTTCCCGCTGTTCGCCTGGTAGGCCGGACCGCACCAAAGCATTGACGAGATGACAACACCGGGGCGGACAGCCGCCCCGGTGCTTGCCAGGTTGCCTACCCGGTCTTTGCCTGAGCATGGCGCTTCCATCGCGTTCCTGCGCAGGAAGGCCGCCGGGCAAGGTGTCGCCCTTCAGCCACAGAGGTCGCCATGTCCACACTGTCCCGCCTCCCCTGGCCCCAGTACTTCATGGAGATCACCTACCTCGTGGCCGAGCGTTCCACCTGCACCCGGCGCAAGGTGGGGGCCATCGCGGTGAAGGACAAGCGCATCCTGGCCACGGGCTACAACGGCGCGCCCTCGGGCGTGGCCCACTGCCTGGACGTGGGCTGCCTGCGCGCCCAGTTGGGCGTGCCCTCGGGCCAGCGCCACGAAATCTGCCGGGGGCTGCACGCGGAACAGAACGTCATCGTGCAGGCCGCCATCCACGGCATTTCGCTGGCGGGCTCGGAAATCTACTGCACCACCCAGCCCTGCCTGATCTGCACCAAGATGCTCATCAACTGCGGCGTCACGGCCATCCGCTACGCGGAATCGTACCCCGACCAACTGGCCGAGGACATGCTGCGCGAATCGGGCGTGCTGTACGAGGTGCTGCCCTTCACCCCGCGCGCGGGCGGCCCCTGCGTTCCGCCGGACCTGCCCAACCCGCCGGACGGCAATCAGAATGGCACCGGGGGCTGCGGGGGCGGCTGCGGCTGCGGGGGCACGTAGCGCCATGACCGCGCCGCATCCGTTCGAAAATTTCATGCGCGAGGCCATCGCCCTCGCCCGGCAAGGCCGCTGGCGCGCCGCTCCCAACCCCACGGTGGGCGCGGTGCTGGTGCGCGACGGCCATGTGGTGGCGCGCGGCTTCCACACGGCCTGCGGCATGCCCCACGCCGAGGTGGAATGCCTGCGCGACGCGGCGGCCAACGGCGTGGACCCGGCAGGGAGCACCCTGGTGGTCACGCTGGAGCCCTGCAACCACCACGGCAGAACGCCCCCCTGCTCGCAGGCGGTACTGGCGGCGGGCATCCGCCACGTGGTGGTGGGCATGGCCGACCCCAACCCGGTGGCCCAGGGCGGCGCGGAATTCCTGCGCCAGCACGGCGTGCGGGTGGACATGGGCGAGTGCGGGATGGGCGTGTACGAACAGGACTGCCGCGACCTGGTGGCCGACTTCGTCACCTGGAAGAAGACGGACCTGCCCTACGTCATCCTGAAGCTGGCCAGCACGCTGGACGGGCGCATCGCCACCCGCGCGGGCCATTCGCAGTGGATAAGCTGCGCGGCCTCGCGCCGCCGGGTGCATGCCATCCGGGCGGGCGTGGGCCATGCCGGGGGCGCGGTGCTGGTGGGCGGCGGAACCCTGTTCGCCGACAACCCGCTGCTGACCGCCCGCTGCGGCGATGTTTCCGATACGCCCTCCCCCGCCACTGTCGGGGGGAATTGTTCCAGCGACACCCCGCGCCGCCAGCCGCTGGCCGTGGCCGTCACCTCGCGCATGGACGAGGTGGCCGCGCGCGCTGCGGACCTGGCCCTGCTGCAACAGCGGGCAACGGACACCATTTTCTGGACCACGCAGGCAGCCGCCGCATCCCCGGCCGCCGATACAGTGCGCGCCATAGGTGCGCGGGTATGGGGTCTGCCCGGCCCGATTGATTCGGACGGAACGGACGCCACGGCCTCCACGGCTGGCGCGGGCAGCGCGGGGCTGGACCTGCGCGCGGGACTGGCCCGGTTGCGCGGCGAGGCCGGTTGCCTGTACGTGCTGTGCGAGGGCGGCGGGCAGTTGGGGCTGGCCCTGCTGGAGGCCGGGCTGGTGCACGAGTTCGAGCTGCACCTGGCCCCCAAGGTGCTGGGCGACAACGCGGCCCGACCCCTGTTCGACGGCCGCGCGCCCCTGCGCATGGGCGACGCGCTGGGCCTGCGCGTGGCCGCCACCGCCCCCAGCGGAGAGGACATCATCGTCACCCTGCGCCCCAAGGCGTAGTCACAACTAGTAACGACGATTGCGGAAACCTCTACGGCGACCTTCAACCCAGCGGCACTACAAATAAAAAGTTTGGGGGGGAGGGGTGCGGGGGGGGAGACACAATAACAAAAGGAACCACCCCCCCCCCCCCCCCCCCCCCCCCCCCCCCCCCCCCCCCCCCCCCCCCCCCCCCCCCCCCCCCGCGCTTCATCGCAGCAATAGTATTATCAACCTGAAGACGCGCATGCGTCCGGGGGATACGGTCATGTTCACCGGCATCATTCAGGGACAGGGCGGCATCGTGGCCGTGGAAGGCGCGGGCAAGGAAACGCGGCTGCGCATCCGGCCGCTGTTCGCGCTGTCCGACATCGTGGTGGGCGAATCCATCGCGGCCAACGGCGTGTGCCTGACCGTGGAAACCCACGGCGGCAGCCGCGATGCGGCATGGTACACCTGCTACGCCTCGGCCGAGACCATGCGCCTGACCACCCTTGGCGACCTCAGGACCGGCGACAGGGTGAACCTGGAACGCGCGCTGGCCATGGGCGACCGCCTGGGCGGGCACATGGTGGCGGGCCACGTGGACTGCGTGGCCACCGTGGCCGAGGTGCGCGAGGAAGGCGAATCGCGCCGCTACCGGCTGAAGTTTCCGGCGGAATTCGGCCCCCAGGTCATCCCCAAGGGCTCCGTGGCCCTTGACGGGGTGAGCCTGACGGTTAATCATTGCGGCCCGGATTTTCTGGAGGTCAACGTCATCCCCGAAACGCAGCGGGTCACCACCATCGCAGGGTGGAAGCCCGGAGTACGCGTGAACATGGAGACGGACCTCATCGGCAAGTACGTGCAGCGCATGCTTTCGGCATGGCAGGGCGGCGCATCCGCCACCGGCCCTGTCGGCTCTGGCCCTGTCGCCTCCGGCTCCGGCGGGGGCGGCGCGCTGACCGTGGAATTCCTGAAGGAACACGGTTTCTAGTGCCATCGCAGGGTACGGGGACCGGGTCTTCACGCGTGTCGAACGGCCGGAACTTGCCGGACGGCCGGAACATGTCCAACGTTCCGAATCAATGACCGGAACGCCGCGCCCGCACGGGTCGGCGTCGCATATCCAGAGGTAGCCATGCCCATTTGCAAGACCGAGGAAGCCATCGAGGAAATCCGCAAGGGGCGGATGATCATCCTCGTGGACGACGAAGACCGCGAGAACGAGGGCGACCTGACCATCGCCGCCCAGCACATCACCCCCGAAATCATCAACTTCATGGCCACGCACGGGCGCGGCCTGATCTGCCTGGCCCTTGAACCGGCGCAGGTGGACAAGCTGCAACTGCCCATGATGACCCGCCGCAACGGCTCGAAGTTCGGCACCAACTTCACGGTGTCCATCGAGGCGCGCAAGGGCGTGACCACGGGCATCTCCGCCGCCGACCGCGCCACCACCATCCTGGCCGCCGTGGCCGACGAGGCCCAGCCCGAAGACCTGGTGACGCCGGGGCACATCTTTCCCCTGCGGGCCCAGAAGGGCGGGGTCATGGTGCGCGCCGGGCAGACCGAGGGCAGCGTGGACCTGTCCAAGCTGGCCGGGCTGAAGGGCGCGGCGGTGATCTGCGAGATCATGCGCGACGACGGCGAAATGGCCCGCATGCCCGACCTGATCGAGTTCGCGAAAAAGCACGACATGAAGATCGCCACCATCCGCGACCTCATCCGCTACCGCATGCAGTCGGGTCTGCTGTCCGTGAAGCGCGTGGCGGAAGCGCAGATGCCCACCAAGTACGGCGAATTCCGCGTCATCGCCTACGAGAACGAACTGCACGACGAAACCCACCTGGCCCTGGTCAAGGGCGAGATCACCCCCGGCGAGCCGGTGCTGGTGCGCGTGCACAGCGAGTGCCTGACCGGCGACGTGCTGGGCTCCATGCGTTGCGACTGCGGCGGCCAGCTGGCGGCGGCCATGTGCCAGATATCGGGCGAGGGCAAGGGCGTGCTGCTGTACATGCGCCAGGAAGGGCGCGGCATCGGCCTTGCCAACAAGATCCGGGCCTACGCCTTGCAGGACCAGGGCTACGACACCGTGGAGGCCAACCACAAGCTGGGCTTCAAGGCGGACCTGCGCGACTACGGCATCGGCGCGCAGATCCTGGTGGACCTTGGCGTGCGCAAGATGCGCATGATGACCAACAACCCCAAGAAGATCATCGGCCTTGAAGGCTACGGCATCGAGGTGGTGGAACGGGTGCCCGTGGAACTGGAATCCTGCTCCTTCAACGAGGCGTACCTGCGCACCAAGAAGGAGAAGATGGGCCACCTCCTGGAGTTGAAACCCCACGACGCGCCGAGCGAAATCTAAGCGACATACAACCGCCCCGCCCGCGCGCCCGGCCCTGATCGGTCCTGACCGGTCCTGACCGGTCCTGACCGGTCCTGACCGGCCCTGACCGGCGCGCGGGCGGAGGACGGCCCCATATCACGCCCCGGCGCGACGCCGGAAAAGGAGACCCCCAATGCTGCACATCAAGACCATCGAGGGCCAGCTCGACGCCAAGGGCCTGAAGTTCGCCATCATCGCCACCCGCTTCAACGACTTCATCGTGGACCGCTTGGTGGGCGGCGCGGCGGACTACCTTGCCCGCCACGGCTGCGAGCGCGAGGACATGACCATCGTCCGCATTCCCGGCGCGTTCGAGATGCCCATCGTGGCCCAGAAGCTGGCCAGGAGCGGCCGCTACCACGGCATCATCGCCCTGGGCGCCGTCATCCGCGGGGCCACCCCCCACTTCGACTTCGTGGCCGGCGAGGCCACCAAGGGCCTGGCCCACATCTCGCTGGATTCCGGCGTGCCCGTGGGCTTCGGCCTTTTGACCACCGACTCCATCGAGCAGGCCATCGAACGCGCGGGCACCAAGGCGGGCAACAAGGGCGTGGAAGCCGCCGCCGCCGTGCTGGAAACCGTGCGCGTGATGGAGCAGTTGTAACCCCATGGCCAACCAGGGCAAGAAACCCACCCGGCGCAGCGAACGCGCGCTGGCCTTTCAGGTGCTGTACGGCCTCAGCTTTTCGCCGGCCACCACCGAGGGCGCGTTGCGCGCGGCCTATGCCGCCTCGCCCGATGTGGCCGATCGGACGGACAGGGCCGAAAACGAAAAATCCGGCCGGCACGACCCCGCCACCGCCCCGCAGGGCTACGCGTGGGAGGTCATCCACGGCGTGTGGAAGACGCAGGCCGAACTGGACGAGGCCGTATCGGGCTTTTCGCAGAACTGGCGCGTGGAGCGCATGGGCCGCGTGGAACTGACGCTGTTGCGCATCGCCGTGTACGAAATGCTGTTCCGCGACGACGTGCCCGCCAAGGTGGCCATGAACGAGGCCATCGAGCTTTCCAAGCAGTTCGGCGACGACAATTCGCGTGGCTTCATCAACGGCATCCTCGACGCGGTGGCCCGCGCGCTGGAATCGGGCCGACTATCGCCCAAGGGGCAGTAGGCCCCGCTGCGGCCGGGGTGGTCCGGCGGCGCTTAACCGCCCGGAATCACCCCGCGAATGCGCAATTGGCACTTGAAGGCGCGCGCCCGAAAGGCTACGGTCTGACGGGTTCGCGCCCTCGGTCTTCACCGGGGGTGGGGGGCGCGTCCCCCCGAATCGGCAGACCAGATACCAGACCCGACACCCGCCCCCTGCGGCGGCCGGAACAGGCACCGGCGGCAAGGCAGGCGGGCACGGGGCAGCCCACAAGGACCATCGCGGCATGAAACCCGAACGCGGCATGAAATACGATCCCCAGTCCATCGAAACCAAATGGCAGCGCACCTGGGAAGAAAGCGGCGCCTTCCACTGCGACCACCACTCCGGCAAGCCCAAGTACTACGTGCTGGAAATGTTCCCCTACCCTTCGGGCAACATCCACATGGGGCACGTGCGCAACTATTCCATCGGCGACGTGGTGGCCCGCTTCAAGCGCATGCAGGGCTTCAACGTGCTGCACCCCATGGGCTGGGACGCCTTCGGGCTGCCGGCGGAAAACGCCGCCATCAAGCACGGCACGCATCCCGCCAAGTGGACCTTTTCCAACATCGACAACATGCGCAGCCAGCTGCGCCGCCTGGGCTACTCGTACGACTGGCGGCGCGAGCTCGCCACCTGCACGCCCGAATACTACCGCTGGGAGCAGCAGTTCTTCCTGCGCTTCTTCGAGAAGGGCCTGGTGTACCGCAAGCAGGCCCCGCAGAACTGGTGCCCCAAGTGCCACACCGTGCTCGCCAACGAGCAGGTCATCGAAGGGCTGTGCTGGCGCTGCGATTCCGCCGTGGAGCAGAAGAACCTGACCCAGTGGTTCCTGCGCATCACCGACTACGCCGAAGAACTGCTGGCCGACCTCGACAAGTTGGAGGCGGGCTGGCCCGAGCGCGTGGTGAGCATGCAGCGCAACTGGATCGGCAAGTCCATCGGCGCGGAGATCGCGTTCCCGCTGGAGGGGGCCGACGGATCGGGCAATGGCGCCTCCATCACCGTGTTCACCACCCGGCAGGACACCGTGTTCGGGGCCACCTTCATGAGCCTCGCGCCCGAGCACCCGCTGGTGGAGCAGCTCATTGACGGAAAGCCCGAGGCCCCGGCGGTGCGCGCCTTTGTGGAGCGCATCCACAACATGGACCGCATCGTGCGCCAGTCCGACGACCTGGAGAAGGAAGGCGTGTTCACCGGGGCATATTGCGTGAACCCCTTCACCGGCCGCCGCATGCCCATCTGGGTGGCCAACTTCGTGCTGGCCGAATACGGCACCGGCGCGGTCATGGCCGTGCCCGCGCACGACCAGCGCGACTTCGAGTTCGCCCGCAAGTACGGCCTGCCCATGCAGGTGGTCATCCAGCCGGAAGGCGACGCGCTGGACACCGCCGCCATGCAGGCCGCCTGGACCGAGGCGGGCGTGCTGGTCAATTCCGGCGAGTTCGACGGCCTGCCCAACGAGGCCGCCAAGCAGAAGATCGCCGATTCGCTGGAATCGTCCGGCAAGGGCCGCCGCACCGTCAACTACCGCCTGCGCGACTGGAACATCTCGCGCCAGCGGTACTGGGGCGCGCCCATCCCCGTGGTCTACTGCGACGATTGCGGCGTGGTGGCGGAGAAGGACGAGAACCTGCCCGTGCTGCTGCCGCTGGAGGTGCGCACCCACGAGGACGGCCGCTCGCCCCTGCCCGACACCCCCGAATTCGCGGACTGCGCCTGCCCCAAGTGCGGCGGCAAGGCCCGCCGCGAAACGGACACCATGGACACCTTCGTGGAGTCCTCGTGGTATTTCGCGCGCTACACCAGCGCCCGCAAGGACGACGGCGCGTTCGACCCCGCCGCGCTGAAGTACTGGATGCCCGTGGACCAGTACATCGGCGGCGTGGAGCACGCCATCCTGCACCTGCTCTACTCGCGCTTCTTCGTGAAGGCCCTGCGCGACTGCGGCTACATCGAACTGGACGAGCCCTTCGCCAACCTGCTCACCCAGGGCATGGTGCTGAAGGAAGGCGCCAAGATGTCCAAGTCCAAGGGCAACGTGGTGGACCCCACCGAGATGATCGCCCGCTACGGGGCGGACACGGTGCGCCTGTTCTGCCTGTTCGCCGCGCCGCCGGAACGCGACTTCGACTGGAGCGACACCGGCATCGAGGGGGCCTACCGGTTCATCGGGCGCATCTGGCGCCTGGCCGAGGAGCTTTCCGGCGTGCTCCTGCCGGTGAAGGCCTGCTCGGCCACGGCGGCCGACGCAGCCACGCCCCAGGGCAAGGACCTGCGCAACAAGGAACACGCCACGGTGCGCAAGGCCGGGGCGGACATCAGCGACAGGTTCCAGTTCAACACGGCCATCGCGGCGGTGATGGAACTGGTCAACGCGCTGTACCTCGCCAAGGACGAACTGTCCGGCGACGAGGGCGGCCGCAGGGTGCTGTCCAGCGCCGTGGCCACCGTGCTCACGCTGCTCTCGCCCATCACCCCGCACCTTTCCGAGGAGTTGTGGGAGGCCGTGGGCAACGCCGGGCGCGTCACCGACGAGCCGTGGCCGCAGTGGAGCGAGGAAGCCCTGGCCCGTGACGAGGAAACCATCGTGGTCCAGATCAACGGCAAGCTGCGCGGCCGCGTCAGCGTGCCCGCCGGGGCGGACGCCAAGGCCATCGAGGCCGCCGCCCTGTCGGAACCCAACGTGGCCCGCCACCTGGAGAGTGTCACCGTGCGCAAGGTCGTCGTCATTCCCGGCAAGCTCGTCAACGTGGTGGTCGGCTAGCCATGGCCGCCGCGTCCCTCCGGAACGGGGGCTCCCTGTCCCGCATCGCGCGGCGCGTGTCGTGCGCCCTGGCGTCCCTTGCGGCCGTCGCGCTGCTGGCATCGCTGACCGGCTGCGCGGGGTACAACCTGACCAGCGAGGAAACCGGCATCTTCGGTGACGGCAACAAGACCCTCAAGGTCAAGGCCGTGGACAACCCCACCATGTACCCGTGGCTGCCGTACGTGCTGCGCTCCGCCCTGCGCGACGAGATCGGGGCGCGCCAACTGGCGGTGTGGAAGGACGACGGCCGCGCGGACTACGAGATCAAGCTGCGGGTGCGCCACTTCCGCCTGCGCGGCGACGTGCGCGACTCCGACGACAAGACCCAGTTGTACACGGCCTCCATGTCCGCCGAGGCCACCGTGTACGACGGCGCCACCAACGCCGTGGTCTGGGAATCGAAGATCGTCAGCTATTCCGACTCCTACGACACCTACAACGAACGCGACGCCGCCGAAAAGGTGGGCGCCGAACTGGTGCGGCGGCTGGTGGACAGGATGCGCCAGCGCTTCTAGACCGCAGGCCAAGGCCCGGATATAAACGGCCCGAGGGGAGGCGCTCCCTTCGGGCCTTCTCGTTGCCGCCCCCCGCAACCCCACGGTGACTGCATGACCCGACCCGGCTTCACCATCTGCATCTGCCCCGACGCCCGCCTGACCCGTGACCGCATCGACGCGCTGCTGGCCGCGCATCCGCCCGTGGCCGCCGATGCCAACGCCGGTTCCATGGGGCCGGCCCCGGCCGCCGTGCCGGAATGGGACCGCCAGGCATTCTGGGGCGACGAGCCGTTGCCCCCCGCCTTCTGGGAACACCTGACCCTGCAAGGGTTGTTCGCCACCCCGCGCGCGCTGGTGGTGCGCAACGCCCAGAACCTGCCCGCCGAGACGTGGAAGCGCATCTCCGCCGCCCTGGCCCGCCCCAATCCGTTGGCGTGGCCGTTCCTGTGCCTGGAGGTGGGCTTCGACAAGGGCCAGCCCAAGGTGCCCGCGCACATCGCCAAGCTGCGCTGCCTAGACTTCGCGGAGTCGAAGAAATGGATCTGGCGCTCGCCGGGCCTGGACGAACGCGGCGTGGCCACCTTCGTGCGCCAGCATGCGGCGTCGCGGTCCATCCGCTTCGCGCCGGGCGCGCTGGAGGCGGTATGCGCCGCCCTGCCGCCCGACGCCACGGCCATCGCCACCGAACTGGAAAAGCTCTCGCTGGCCGCGGGCGACGGCGAGGTGACCGCCGCCATGGCCGCGCTGGTGGACCACGCGGCGGACATCGACATCTTTTCCTTCATGCGCGCCCTGCAAGCGGGCAACGCCCCCATGACCGTGTGGCGCCAAGTGCTGCGCGACCGCCTGGGGGGCGATTCCATGCTCTTCCCCTTCCTGGGCATGCTGCTGCGCGAAACGCGCATCCTGTGGCAACTGCTGGTGGGCGAACAGGTGCGCCTGCCCCCTTCCGTGCTGCCGCCCAAGCAGCAACTGGCGCGCCAGTTGGGCCATGCCGGGCTGGCCCGGATATGGGACCTGGCGCTGGAGGCGGAAATGGGCATCAAGAGCGGCGAACGTTCGCCCGAGCAGGCCATGGAAATGCTGGTGGCCGGACTGTTCACCCTGTTCGCCCGCGGCCGCCGCGCCGCGCAGGGGGCCGCCCAGCCCGGCAGGCCCCGTCCCCCGGCGTACGCGCCGGGCGGGCACAGGAACTGACCATGGCCCCGGCACCGCCGCATCCGGCCCGGCTTCCGGCCGCTTCCGCAGCGCCGGGCGCACCTCCGTCCGTCCGCGCTGCCGCCCTTGCCCCCGCAACCACGGGCCGCACCCGTACAACGGGCTTGCACGCCCCGCACGACTGCTTATTATGACCACTGGTCCCCACTACCACGGCCACCGAGAGCGGGTGCGGGCCAGGCTGCGCAACGACCCCGCCGCCCTGCCCGACTACGAAGTGCTGGAACTGCTGCTGGGCCACGTGCTGCTGCGCCGCGACACCAAGCCGCTGGCCAAGGAACTGCTGACCCGCTTCGGCAGCCTGCGCGGCGTGCTGGACGCCCGGCCCTCGGAACTGCTGGCGGTGAAGGGCTTCGGCCCGGCCATGCTCGATTTCTGGTCCCTGCTGCGCGAGGTGATGGCCCGCTACGTGGAAACCCCGGCCCGCGAACGCGAAGTGCTGGGCAGCCCGCAGGCGGTGGCGGAAATGGCCCGGGTGCGCCTGGCCGCATCGCCGCACGAGGAGGTCTGGGTGGCCCTGCTGGACACCCAGAACCGCCTGATGGCCTGGGAAAGGGCATCGCGCGGCACGGTGAACGCATCGGCCGTGTACCCGCGCGAAATCCTGGAACTGGCCCTGCGGCACAAGGCGGCCTCGATCATCCTGGTGCACAACCACCCTGGCGGCAATCCGTCGCCGTCGGCGGGAGACATCGAGATCACCCGTCAGCTGGAACTTTCGGCCAAGGCCATCGGCCTGCGCCTGCTGGACCACGTCATCGTCACCGACGACGCCTGCTACAGCCTCAAGGACGACGGCCTGATTTAACGACGGCCTGATCTGACGGCGGACTGCGATGCTACGCCGCCGCAACGAAGCAACGGGAGCGGACGCACATGGCGCGCAGCCGATTCAGGGTCACCGGCCGGGTGCAGGGGGTGGGCTTCCGCTCCTGGACCGGCCGCACAGCCCGCGCCCTGGGCCTGTCCGGGTGGGTGCGCAACCTGCCCGACGGCAGCGTGGAACTGGAGGCCCAGGGGCCGGACGAGCGCATGGACGCCCTGCGCGACGCCCTGTGGCAGGGTCCCATGTTCGCCAGGGTCACCGGCGTGGAGGAGCATGCGTCTCCCGATGCACCGGACGGGCAGGACGCCGCCCCGCACGATTTCCATATCCGATTCTGACACGCGAGGAGCACCCCGCATGACCGACGACATATACGACGACGGCACCCCCAAGGGGACCGGCAAGGCCGGAGCCCAAGAAAAGGACGCCACCGGCAACGCCGCAAGCGGCGACACCGATTCCACCGATTCAACAGGTTCCACCGATTCCACCGATTCCACGGACGCCGCAGAAAGCGCCACCGGCCCCACCGGCAAGGACATGGGCGTGCCCACCCCGCCCCGCGCCGGGGACGATTCCCTCGCCACGGATTTCGACGGCATCGACGATATCGACGGTATCGGGGGCATCAGCGGTCTCGGAACCCCCGGCGCCCTGAACGCCGACGGCCCCGAATCCTCCGATTCGCCCGACGCCACTGACGCCCCCAACGTCACCGACGGGCCGGAACTGCCCGTGCTGCCGGACGAACTGCCCGTGCTGCCCGTGCGCGACGTGGTGGTGTTCAACTACATGATCCTGCCGCTGTTCGTGGGCCGCGAAAAGTCGGTGCAGGCCGTGGACGCCGCCCTCAACGGCAGCCGCTACCTGATGATCTGCACCCAGCGCGACGAGTCTGTGGACGACCCCGCGCCCGAAGACCTGCACGCCACCGGCACGGTGGTGATGATCATGCGCATGCTGAAGATGCCCGACAACCGGCTGAAGGTGCTGGTGCAGGGCATCAGCCGCGCCCGTGTGGAATCCTTCGGCGTGGGCGACGGCTATCTCACCGCCCGCGTGGAAACCCTGCCCGAGCCGGAACTGGGTCCGCCCACCGTGGAGCAGGAAGCCATGATGCGCGCCGCCCGCGAGCAGAGCGAAAAGATTCTCTCGCTGCGCGGCATCGCCACCTCGGACATCATGGCCGTGCTCAACTCCGTGGACGATCCCGGGCGCCTCGCCGACCTCATCGCCGCCAACCTGCGCATGAAGGTGTCCGACGCGCAGGCCATCCTGGAATGCACCGACCCCGACGCCCGGCTGCGCCTGGTCAACGAGCAGTTGGTTAAGGAAGTGGAAGTGGCGTCCATGCAGGCCAAGATCCAGAGCATGGCGCGCGAGGGCATGGACAAGGCCCAGAAGGACTATTTCCTGCGCGAGCAGATGAAGGCCATCCGCCGCGAGCTTGGCGAATCGGGCAACGAGGACGAGGAACTGGAAGACCTGACCCGCTCCCTGGAGCGCGCCGGGCTGCCCCGCGAGGTGCGCAAGGAGGCGGACAAGCAGTTGCGCCGCCTGGCTTCCATGCACCCCGATTCGTCCGAGGCCACCGTGGTGCGCACCTACCTGGAATGGCTGGCGGAACTGCCGTGGGCCAAGCTCTCGCGCGACCGGCTGGACATCACCAAGGCCAAGGTGATCCTGGACGAGGACCATCACGGCCTCGCCAAGGTCAAGGACCGCATCCTGGAATACCTCAGCGTGCGCAAGCTGAACCCCAAATCCAAGGGGCCCATCCTGTGCTTCGCGGGCCCCCCCGGCGTGGGCAAGACCTCGCTGGGCCGGTCCATCGCCCGGGCCATGGGCCGCAAGTTCCAGCGCATCTCGCTGGGCGGCATGCGCGACGAGGCGGAAATCCGCGGCCACCGGCGCACCTACATCGGGGCCATGCCGGGGCGCATCGTGCAGAGCCTGAAGCAGCTGGCCACGCGCAACCCCGTGCTGATGCTGGACGAAATCGACAAGATCGGCTCCGACTTCCGGGGCGACCCGTCGTCGGCGCTGCTCGAAGTGCTGGACCCGGAACAGAACTGGTCGTTCAGCGACCACTACCTGAACGTGCCCTTCGACCTGTCCAAGGTCATGTTCATCTGCACCGCCAACCAGCTGGACACCATCCCCCCCGCCCTGCGCGACCGCATGGAGGTCATCTCCATCCCCGGCTACACCATGCAGGAAAAGCTGGCCATCGCCCGCCGCTACCTGTTGCCGCGCCAGGCCAAGGAAAACGGCCTCTCCCCGCGCGAGGTCACCGTGCCCGACGCGCTCGTCGAGCGCATCATCACCGGCTACACCCGCGAAGCCGGGCTGCGGAACCTGGAACGCGAGATCGGCTCGCTGTGCCGCAAGGTGGCCCGCCGCAAGGCCGAGGGCGAAAAAGGCCCCTTCCGCATCACCCCGCGCATGCTGGAAAAATTCCTGGGCGCACCCCGCTTCATCGACGAGGAAAAGGAAGCCGAACTGCTGCCCGGCGTGGCCCTGGGCCTGGCCTGGACCCCCTACGGCGGCGAAGTGCTGCACGTGGAAGTCACCCCCATGAAGGGCAAGGGCGGCGTGACCATGACCGGCCAGCTCGGCGACGTGATGAAGGAAAGCGCGCAGGCCGCCATCTCCTACGCGCGCAGCCGGGCCGAACGCCTGGGCATAGAGCCCGACTTCTCGGAAAAGCTCGACCTGCACATCCACGTGCCCGCAGGGGCCACCCCCAAGGACGGCCCCTCCGCCGGGGTGACCATGGTCACCGCGCTGCTCTCCGCCCTTACCGGCACCCCCGTGCGCAGCGACCTGTGCATGACCGGCGAGATCACCCTGCGCGGCCGCGTGCTGCCCGTGGGCGGCATCAAGGAAAAGATCCTCGCCGGGGTGGCGCGCGGCATGCAGCACGTGATCATCCCGCGCCAGAACGTCAAGGACCTCGAAGACATCCCGGCCGACCTGCTGCGCCGCATCCAGGTGCACCCCGTAGGCCACATCGACGACCTGCTGCCCCTGGCGTTTCCGAAAGGCGAGTAAGAGAAGAATGAACCGGGGAGGGGACCCTTTGCGCGTTGCGGTCCTCATCCGTAAGGCTCGCAAGCTCGCCTAACGGCTGAGGCAAAGAGTCTCCCTCCCCGGACCCCTCCCCCCCAAACTCTTTATTTGGGGGCTCCCTCCCTATCTCCGCTACAGTTCGGTGGCTCTACCGCCCACCTTTTCACTAAACCAAGAAAGAGGGCCGGAGAATTTCCGGTCCTCTTTCGTACCATCCCCCCAATTGAAAAGTTTGGGGGGATGGGGGTACGGGGGAAGGAGACCCTTTTTAAAGGGTCCCTTCCCCCGATAATGCTTTCTCTAAACAAAATCTTTCCGTGAAAATCTCCCCCCCTACCCCGCCGACAGCGGCAGGGGGGAGCGGCGTTCCAGCACCTTGACGGTGCGTTCGAAGGGCAGCGGGCGGGAGTACAGGAAACCCTGGGCGTACAGGCAGCCCAGTTCCAGCAGCACTTCGGCCTGTTCGGGCCGTTCGATGCCTTCGGCCACCACCCCCAGGCCGAGGCCCCGGCCAAGGCTGACGATGGACTGCACGATGCCGTAGGCGGCCTTTTCCTCGTGCACGCGGCTGGTGAACGACTTGTCGATCTTGATCATGTCCATGGGAAACTGGCGCAGGTAGTTCAGCGAGGAATAGCCGGTGCCGAAGTCGTCGAGCACCAGCGAGACGCCCAGTTCCTTGAACTTCCACAGCTTGTCGGTGACGGAATCCACGCCGGTCAGCAGCAGGCTTTCGGTGATCTCCAGCCGCACGTCCAGCGGGTTGCAGCCGGATTCCAGGATGACGGCGGAATAGCTTTCCACCATGTTCCAGCGGCGGAAGCTGCGCGCGGAGATATTCAGGTTCAGGGCGAATTCCGCCGCCGGTCCGGCCCGTTCGCGCAGGGCGCGCACGGAGGCGCAGCCAAGTTCCAGCACGTGCCGGTCCAGGTGGTAGATCAGCCCCGACTCCTCGGCCAGGGGGATGAAGTCCGACGGCGTCAGCAGGCCCAGTTCCGGGTGGTTCCAGCGCACCAGCGCCTCCAGTCCGGTGATGCGCGCGGTGCGCAGCGAAACCACCGGCTGGAAGTACAGTTCTATCTCGCCCCGCTCCATGGCCCGGCGCAGTTCGTTCTCGCGGCGCAGCTTGTCCGGGGCGGCGGGGGCCACGTCCTCGTCGAACAGTTCGTAGCGGCCCTTGCCCGATTCCTTGGCGCGGAACATGGCGAGGTCGGCGTCGCGCAGGATGTCCTCGGCCGACGTGTACTGCCGGGCGCGCACCACCACGCCGATGCTGGCCGCCATGTACACCTCGGTGTCGTGCACCGGGAAGGGGGTGCGCAGGGCGTCCTGGATGCGCTCGACGATGGTGCCCACCTCGGCCATGTCCTCCACGTCGTCCAGCAGCACGGCGAACTCGTCGCCGCCGCAGCGGGCCAGGGTGTCCACCTCGCGCAGGCAGGGCAGCACCCGGTCGGAGAACAGGCGCAGCAGTTCGTCGCCCGCGCGGTGGCCCAGGCTTTCGTTGACCACCTTGAACCGGTCGATGTCCAGGAACAGCACGGCGAAACGGTAATGATCGTGCCGCCGGGCGCGCTTGAGGGCGCTTTCCACGCGGTCCAGCAGCAGCACCCGGTTGGGCAGGCCGGTGAGCACGTCGTGGAAGGCGGTCTGGGTCATGCGCTCTTCGTCGCGGGCGGCCGGGTCGCGCCCGGCGCGGCCGTTGCCGCCCTCCAGCGGGGTAACTTGCAGCAGCGCGCACGGGGGGTGGCCCGCCTCGCCGGGCAGGATGCGCAGGCTCTGCTGCATCCAGCGCTTTTCGCCGTCGGCCCGCAGGAAGGGCCACGAGGTCTCCACCCTGGCGCCGGTGGCCTCGCCGCTGCCGCCCATGGCCGATACCGCGCGGATGGCCGACACCGAAAGCCACAGCCCGCCGAACTCGCGCAGGGCCTGCCCGGCCACGTCGGGGGGCAGCAGGTCGCGCAGTTCCGTACCGGCCAGCACGCCGTCGGGATAACCGAAGGCGGCCTCGAAGGCCCGGTTCACCGCCAGCAGCCTGCCCCCGGCGTCCAGCAGGGCCATGCCCGCCACCGCGTCCATGAACGAGGCCCGAAAGCGCACCTCGTCCAGGGCCCGGCGGCCCAGGTCGCGCCGGGCGGCCAGGGCGTCGGCCACGTGGCCGGACACCAGTTCCAGCAGGCGGCGGTCCTCTGCCGAAAAGTCCGGCCGGGGCCGCGCGGGCGCGGGGCGCGGCAGGGCCTGCGCCTCGGCGCAGCCTGCATCGTCCTCGCCTTCCACCCGGCACACGATGGCCCCCAGCACCTCGCCGGTGCGGGTGCGCAGCGGCACGCCCAGCCAGTGGGCGGGCACGGGGTCGGACAGCAGGCATTCGCCAAGCTCGGCCAGTTCGCGCAGTTCGTCGGCGTCCACGCGCACGGTCTCGCCGCGCAGGTACACCCGCGCCGCAAGGTCGCACGGGGGCGCGGCGTCCCTGCGCCCGGCCGCGTCGGCGGAAGCGTACACGGTGCGGCTGCCGTCGCCGGGGTAGACCACCAGTTGCGGCGGCTCGCCCGGCAGCAGCGAACGGAAGATGCGCGCGAAGGCCAGGGCCAGCCCGTCGGGCTCGGGCTCGTGCAGGGTGGCGTGGGCGATGAGGTGCAGCGCGGCGCGGTAGCGGTCGGGCCGCGCCGTGCCGGGGGTATGGGCGCCGTCGGTGGCGGACCAGCCCACGGGGAAGGGCACGTCGTCGAAGCGTCGCCGGGCCTGGATGTCCGGCCGGTCGCTGCCCCTGCCTCCCCGGTCGTTGCGGTCGGTACGGTCCAGCGGGCGGACCAGATGCACCACGTGCAGCGGCAGGCCCAGGGCGTCGTGCACCGCGTACAGGGTGACCGAGGCCAGCATGGTGCCGCCGTCGCCGCGCAGGAAGCGCTTGCGCACGCTGCCGCCCTCGTCCTGGCCGGAAGCCACGCGCAGGAACAGCGCCAGCACGTCGGCCGTGCCCTCCAGCCCCACCATGCGGGCGCAGAACAGCGAAGGGATGTCCTCCGGCCCGCAGCCCAGCAGGTCGGCCATGCGGCCGTTCATGTACAGCAGTTGGCCCGCCGGGTCGAACACGCACACGCCGATGCCCGCCGCGCCGAACTGCGCGGCCAGGTCCCCATGGGGCGAGGGGCGGGAGGCCGGGGAAGCATGCGGGGCGTCACCTTCGGCGTTCCCGTCGGATATGAGGGACATGACGGGCAGGTCGTCCATGCCGGACGCCGGGGGTGTGGCCGGTTCTTCCTGCACTGAACGGGTGGGGGATGTGCCCAGCATGGCGGCAAGGTCGGGCAGCCCGGCGAACAGGGAATCGCCGGAAACGCAGGTAGCGTGCGGCTGCGGCTCCGGTGGCGGCAGCGGCGAATGGGGCTGAATGGGCGGGGCCGCCGCATCGGGCTGGCCGGACGAAAGGTCCGCATCGGCGTGCGTCGGCGCCCCAGCTATGCCCGATATGGCGGACATGCCGGGCATGCCGGACATATCAGCCATGCCGGAACGCTCCGGTCCGGCAGGCGGTTCGGAGGCGTCGGAGATACATTCTGCACCGGAAGGTTCGCGCAACACGTCTCCCCCTGCGGGCAGGAGCCCGCCACATCGACGGTTTGCGATACATGGCCGGAAGAACACCGGCGGGGCCGTGCCCAGTTCACGGCCTACCGGTAACCCAAGAAAATGGCAAGAAGGCCACGCGGCTGCGCACTCCGTGCGATTCCCGCCGGAGGCGTTCCGGGGGAGGGCTCTAGACGTCGCCCCCCGTGCCCGGCGGGGCCTTCGCGGCGTCCCTGGCGGTGTTCTCCGCAGCCGCCTCCGCACGGGGCGGGCACGGCGGGCAGTTGGCCGGGTCCGCCGCGCGCGGGGCCAGGATGTCGCGGTATTCCTCGCCGTACAGGGTCAGCATGACCATGGTGAAGCTGAGGATGAGCGGGCCGTAGATGATGCCCGCCATGCCGAAGGTCTTCAGCCCGCCCAGGATGGACAGGAAGATGTAGAACACCGAGGTGCCGGAACTGCCGCGCATGAAGTACGGCCGCAGGATGGAGTCGGCCCCGGCCACCACCAGCGAGCACCACAGCGCCAGGAACACCGCGCCCTTCCACTGGCCCATCAGCAGCAGGTAGACGCTGGCCGGTCCCCACACCAGGCCGGTGCCCACCACCGGCACCAGCGAGGCGAAGCCCATCACCGTGCCCCAGAACAGGCCGGGCATGCCCACGATGGCCATGCCGATGCCGCCCAGCACGCCCTGCACCACGGCCACCAGCAGCCCGCCCACCAGCACGGCGCGGGCCACGCGGCGCAGGCTCTGGATGATCATGTCCTCCTGCTCCTCGCGCAGGGGGCACAGGTACTTCACCCCCTCCACCATGCGCCTGCCGTCCTTGAGCATGAAGAACATCACCAGGAGCAGCAGCAGAAAGTGCAGGAAGAACAGCATGGTGTTGCCCAGCACGTACGAGCCCCACTGGATCAGCGTCTGCCCCGCCGTGCGGGACAATTGCAGCATGCTGGTCTGGAAGTCGATGTGGCTCAGGTCGATGAACGGCAGGTTCACCCGCACCCAGGCCAGCCACGGCTCCAGGTTCGATTCGGACAGCAGCGCCGCCGGGCCGCCGCCGCTCAGCCACTTGTTGATGGCCGTCACCGTCTGCATGCCCTGGGGAATCAGCAGGGCCACGAACACGCACACGGGAATGACGATGCACACCACCAGCCCCGTCAGCACCAGCAGCGCCGAAAGGATGGAGTTGCCGCGCACCAGCGGCTTGCAACGCAGGTACAGCGGGTAGCAGATGGCCGAGAACACCGCCCCCAGGATGAGGGTGTGCAGGAAGGATTCCACCAGTTGGTAGGCCAGCCACAAGGCCAGCACCAGCAGCAGGAAGAGGAAGTACGAGAACAGGTTGCGCGAGGCGATGACTCGGCTGCCCTTGCCCGGGGTGGTGTTCATGGATGCGTGCCCGCTGGTGGGTGATGCTGCTGTGGATTTTGGACAGGAAGATGGAAGGATGCGCACGGTTGCGGCCTGCCCCCCCACTGGCCCGGACCGGGGTCCTACATGGCTCCGGCGGGCTTGCCGGCCAGCCCGCAATACCCTTCGTCGCCCTCGGCGTTGCGCTGGGGATGCTTGTAGCGCCACATCATGCACTGGGCGCCGACGCAGAAACGCATCTTGTCGTCGCTGGTCTTCAGGAAGGGACAGTAGCGGAACTTGGCCTCGTTCTGCGGCATGATCATGGCAGCCTCCCCTGCGGGCACGGCCTGCCTGCGACCCTGCCCGGCCTGCCCGCGCGGCGGGCGGTTGCGGCGCGTGCTCCGCTCGAACCGGATCGCGCCATGCCCGATGATACGCAAGACAGGTGCGGAATGCATCCGTTTTCGTGCTCCCCCCTGTGGAAAGCGCGGGGCCTGCCGATAGGACGGATACGGGGCGTCGCATCCCCGGAAAGGAGGTGCGCCATGCGGATAGACCAGTTCACCGGTGGCGCGGAGGGCATCCTGAACGTGCTGGAGCAGACCCGCCTGATGCAACAGGACGGGCAACAACTCGCGGCCGCGCAGGCGGAGGCCCTTCCCCGGCAGGAGCGCCGGGACGCCGGACAGACGCAGACCAAGTCCTCCGTGGCCGTGCGCGGCCTTGGAGAGCACGTGGACGTCACCGTCTGACGCGCGGGCGTCAATGGGCACCGGGGTGCGCCGTGGCGGAACGTTTCCGTGGCGGCGCACCCGACCTTTTTCCGGTGGGCGGAAGACTGACGGAGAGAGCACCGTCAGGAGAGCAGGCGCATCAGGTCGTCCAGCCCCGTGGCCGGGTCGAACGCGCCCAGATCGTGTCCGGCCGGCGCATCGGGATACATGCCCCCTTCCGCCGGGTCCGGCGCGGCAGGGCGGCCCAGCACGGCCAGGCACATCCGGTCCATCAGGCGCACCCGGCGGCGCGCCTCGGCGGCGTCCAGGGCCGGGGCATGCACCCCCTGCAACATCAGGATTTCCATGTTCAGGCGGCCCAGCCGTTCCGTGAACTCGTCGGCCTCGCGCGCCGCGCGGGACAGGCGTTCGCGCCGGGCGGAAAGGGCTGCGTGCGCGCTTCCGCCGGGCGGCAGGTCGTGCAGCAGGTCCAGCCACAGGGCCAACGCCTCGACGTAGCCGGGGTCGGACGGGGGCATGTGCCGGATGAAGCGCAGCACCAGATCGGGACGGGATTCGTAGGAGGTTCGCACAGAGGATTCGGCGACGGAAACAGCCAGCGTTTCGGCAAGTTCGAACCGGGCGTCGCGCAGGGCCAGGCGCACCGCAAGGACTTGCGCTTCCGGCAGGTGATCGGCCACGGCGGCGGCCAGATGCGCGGGAATGGCCCGGTCCAGACGCAGGCGGCGCACCAGCAGGGCCATGGCCCATCCGGGCACGGGCAGCACGAGGCGCGCCGCGTGCGGGGCGTGTTGCGAGCCGTCTTGCGGTTCGTCACGGGTTTCGGACAGGTGCAGCACGGCCGGGCTGTCCGGCGGCAGCAGCCGCAGCACTTCTGCGGAGAGGGAAGACGCGATGGCGGGGGCAGGGGCAGGGGCAGGGGCAAAATCGGGGGCGGATTCGGACGTGGCCCAACCGGCATGGACCAGCAGCCGTTCCACGGTCAGGCGCAACGCCGTATCGGGATACAACAGGTATTCGAGAGCGGTTTCGGTGTCGGCAGCGGGCTGGTCGGCGGCTCCATCCCTGCCGTGCCCGGCCGTGCCCGCACCCCGGCCTTGCGGCGCGGCCCCCAGCAGCGGGGCCAGCCGCGCGGCGGCCTCCGCCCCCGGCAGGGCGGCAAGGCCCGGCAGGTCCAGTTGGGCTTCCAGGAATGCACAGGTCTCGGGATCAAGGCGCACCCCGGTGGCCAGCCACTGCCGCACCGCATCGGCGATGCGTGGGGCCAGCGGGCCGGACACTTCGGATGGGCCGGATGGGCCTGACGGGCCGGGCATCAGGCCTTTTCGGCGGCCTTCACCTCGTTCCACAGCGCGTCCTTTTCCTCGAAGGAAAGATTGGGGAAGTCCAGCCCGCGCTCGCGCGCCAGGGCTTCCATGCCCTCGAAGCGGCGCAGGAACTTCAGGGTGGCGTAGTCCAGCGCGGCGTTGGCCTTGATGCCCTTGCGGCGGCCCAGTTCCACGATGGTGAACAGGAAGTCGCCCAGTTCCTGCTCCTGGCGCTCCTTGTCGCCGCTGGCCGAGGCGTCCAGCCATTCCAGCCATTCGGCCTCCACCTGCTGTTCCACGTCCTCGTCGCTCTCCCAGGTGAAGTCCACGCGAGCGGCCTTGGAGTGCAGGCGATAGGCCTTGACCAGCGGGGGCAGCCCCTTGGGCAGGCTGTCGAACACGCCCTTGGGGGTCTCTTCGGCGGATGCGGCCTTCCCGTCGCCGCCACCATCGCCATCGGGCCCGTCGGCCATGGCCGCGGCCTTCTCCTCGCGCTTGATGCGCTCCCAGTTGCGCAGCAACTCCTCGCGGCTGGCGCATTCGCCCTCGGCAAACACGTGCGGATGGCGGCGGATCATCTTGGCGGCGTTGCCTTCCATGGCCTCGTCCAGGGTGAACTGGCCCTTGTCGGCGTACAGGCGGCCGATGAACGCCAGCAGGAACATCACGTCGCCCAGTTCCTCGCGCACGTCGTGCACCTTGCCCGAACGGATGGCCTCCACCAGTTCGAAGCATTCCTCGATGACGTAGTCGGCCAGCGATTCCGGGGTCTGTTCACGGTCCCACGGGCAGCCTTCGGGGGCCAGCAGGCGGTCGATGACATCGATGACGGCCTGAAGGCCCTGGGGAGAGGTCGGGGATGCGGGTTCGGTGCTCATGGTCTGCAATCCGTCGGATGCCCGGCGCTGCCGGGCGTTGGGGGTGGGGTTGGGGAGCCGGACCGGCCTACGCCGTCGGCGGAAACTTTGGCCGGCCTACGCCGTCCGTCGGGAATTTGGTCCGGCCTACGCCGTCCGTCAGAACAGTTGCTGCGGCAAGAACGTCTTCACGTAGCCGGTGATCATCGAAAGGTACGGTATCACGCGCGAATCGCGCACGAAGGCGGCGTCGGGCAGAAAGTGCAGCAGCACGGCCAGCAGGATGGAGCAGATCAGCAGCCCCTTGGCCGCGCCCATGACCCCGCCCGCCATGTGGTCCAGCCACCCCGCGAAGGTGATGACCAGCAGCTTGCGGATGATGCGCGCCACGATGGCCACCACCAGCAGCACGCCCAGGAACACGCCCACGTAGGCGATGACGTTGACCCACCCGGGGTCGCCCACCACCTTGGCCACATGCGGCGCGGCGTCGCCGTGGTGGCGGTTGGCCAGGATGAACCCGCCGATGACGCCCACCAGGCCCGCCACCTCTTCCACGAAGCCGCGAAACAGCCCGCGCAGGACGAACAACCCGACGATGATCAGGAAAGCCGCGTCCAGCATGTTGAAATTCATTCGGTTTCCTTGGGCAAGGGGAGTTGGGACCCGGCGGCGGGCCGGAGCAAAGAGGCGGATGCGGACCGCGCGCGGGCCAAAGGCGGACGGGCGTGAACCGGAGCGTGGCCGGGCGGCGCTGGGCGGCCTTGCCGGGCTCCCGTCCGGTCCCCCATCCGGTCCCTGTACGGGCACGTACCTACCAGAACTCGCCCCGAAGGGGAAGCAACGGGGCCGTGGCGGCGGCTGGCGGCCAGGCCGGGCGCTCGATGCGCGGCAGGCGGCCGGACTTTCCGGTGCATGGCAGCCGCCCCGGCGGTCCTCCGGCGGCGAAGGGGGCGGTGCGGGGCAATGCTGTTGCATGCGCCCGGTCATTTCCTGTACTATGCTTCGGGTCCGTGTTGCCCTTGGCGCTCTTTGGCGCCGACGCCCTCCGCCGGGCCGGGCGGCACCGGACGGAACACGTCCGGCCAGCCCGCCGCCACGCGGGCGGCGAGCCGGACCGCCACACTGGCGGCGAGCTGCATCGGGCCAGGCCCGAAGCCCCGCACGGAGTCTCATGACACGCATCAGCATCACAGACCTGAAGCCGGGCATGCGCGTGGCCGACGACATCCGCGACGGCAACGGACGCCTGCTGTTCAAGTGCGGCGACGTGCTGTCGCCCGCGGGCCTGCGCATCCTCAAGATCTGGGGCGTCACCGAGGCCGCCGTCATCGGCGAGGACGACGGCGGGGGCGACATGCCGCCCACCGTGGCCGCCCGCTTCGACGAGGCCATGGAGCGCACCCGCGCCCATTTCGCCCTGCACGACCCGGCCAACCCGCACGTGGCCGCGCTGCTGCGCCACTGTGCCATGCGCCTTGCCGCCACGCCCGCGCCGTGGCCCCCCGCCCCCGGCGACGCCCCCTGCCCCGTGCGGCCCGATCCCGCCCCCCGGCCGGTGACGCTGGAATCGGTGCTGCGCGAGGACATGCGCTTCGGCACCCTGCCCAGCGTGTTCCACCGCCTGGTGGAGGTGGTCAACGACCCGCGCAGTTCCGCCGCCGACGCGGCCGAGATCATCTCCAAGGACACCGACCTTTCCGCGCGCCTCTTGCGCATCGCCAACAGCGCCTACTACGGGCTGCGGGCGCGCATCGAAACCATCACCCGCGCCGTGTCCATCATCGGCACCAACCAGCTGGTCTCGCTGGCCATGGGGGTCAGCGTGGTCACGGCCTTCCGGGGCGTGCCGCAGGACCTGGTGGACATGCGCGCCTTCTGGACGCACTCCATCGCCTGCGGCGTGGCCGCGCGCATCCTGGCCGGGCTGCACCGCATGGGCAACGGCGAACGGTTCTTCGTGGCCGGGCTGCTGCACGACCTGGGGCGGCTGGCCATCTACGGGCAGTTGCCCGACCACGGGCGGCTGCTGCTGGCCGAGGCCCGCGCCCGCGGGACCACGGTGCGCTCGCTGGAGCGCGACATCGTCGGCTTCACCCACGACGAGATGGGCGGGGCCATCCTGCGGCAATGGAAGTGCCCGGTCTCGCTCGAACGCAACGTACAGCGCCACCATACGCCCGAAAGCTCCAGCGGCAGCAGCGAGCCGGCCATCATGGCCGTGGCCGACCTGCTGGCCAACGCCCTGTGCCACGGCACCAGCGGCGAAGTGCTGGTGCCGCCCCTGTCCGACGAGGGGTGGGCCGCCCTGGCCCTGCCCCCCGGCGCGGTGGTGCAGACGGCCAACCAGATGGAATATCAGGTGCTGGAAATCATCAGGTTCCTGGAAACGCATGACTAGCAACGACCCCACCTTCGGCAGCGCGGGCCTGCACGCCCGGCTGCGCCATCTGGAAGACCAGGCCCGGTTCACGCTCGACGTGCTGGACATGGCCTTCAACCTCGGCGACTTCCAGACCTGCATCAACCGGCTGGAAGAACCTTCGGCCCTGCTGGACGAGGCGGTGGCGCGCATCGGCGAACTGGTGCAGTTCTCGGTCACCGCGTTCTACCTGGTGGACGAGCACACCTCGGACTTCGTGCTGGGCCTGTGTCGTCCCAGCCAGGAAGGCCCGGCCATCGAACGCGAGGTGGAGCGGCTCATCGAGACCGGGGTGTTCGCCCTGGCCGTGCGCGAGAACCGGCCCATCACCGTGTATTCCTCGGACAACAGCCACCGGCTGGTGCTCAGCGTGCTGGCCACCACCTCGCGCGTGCGGGGCATGTTCATCGGGGCCATGCCGCGCACCGAAAAGAACCTTTCCGGCATCCTGCTCTCGCTGCTGTCGCTCATCCTCAAGCACTGCGCCAACGCCATCGAGAGCTTCGAGCTGTACCGCCTGCTGCGCGAGCACGACCGCCGCCAGCGCGAATTCATCGACACCCTGTCCGTCACGGTGTTCGAAACCGACCCGGCGGGCATCCTGCGCTCGCTGAACCGCGCCGCCGCAACGCAGTTCGGCATCGACCCGGCCACGCTGCCCCCGGCGGCGGGACTGCTGGACCTGCTGGCGCCGGACGAGCGGCCGCGCATGGCCGCCGCCATCGCCGAGGCGTTGCGCAACGGCCAGCCCGCATCGCTGGCCTGCGAGGCCCTGCACGCCTCGGGCACCACCTTTCCCGCCGTGCTGCACCTTGCCCCGTGCATGCACGATGGGCTGTGCACCGGCCTGCGCGGAGTGGTGGGCCGCCGCCCCGTGGAATAGCCCTGCCCCGTCCCACGCACGCGACGGGGCGGCGCGCGCACGCCCCCGCGCAGGCCGCGCCAAGCCCCACATCACCCCCTTGCGGCGGGTACCGCAGCCTGTTAGTGTTCGCATACCCGATACTCGCCGGGCCATGACCCACCGGCGGGCATACCGGCCAACCCCGCATCGCCGGGCGGGTCCGCCTCCGCCGCCCCGCCCGGCCCGTTCGCCACAGGCATCCAAACCGGCCCCGGCACCGCCCGGATGCGCCGCCCCTCTGGAATTGCCATGTCCACCCCGCCCAGCATCCTGGTCATCGACGACGACCCGCAGGTCCGCGGCTCGCTGGCCGATTTCCTGTCGGACAGCGGCTACGGCGTGCTCCAGGCCGAGGATGGCCGCGCCGGGCTGGACGCCTGGAAGGAGCACGGGCCGGACCTGGTGCTGGTGGACCTGCGCATGCCGGTGCTGGACGGGCTTTCGGTGATCCGGGCCATCGCGGCCTCGGGCCGGGGCACGCCGGTGGTGGTGGTTTCCGGCACCGGCGTGCTGCGCGATGCCGTGGCCGCCCTGCGCGAGGGCGCCTGGGACTACCTGGCCAAGCCCGTGGAGGACATGGGCGCCCTGGAACACACCGTGGAGCGCTGCCTGGAGCGGTCCCGCCTGCTGGCGGAGAACGAGGCCTACCGGGCCGGTCTGGAGGCGCGCATCGCCGAACGCACCCGCGAACTGAGCGCCGCCTACGACCGGCTCAGCGGGATGCTGGAGGCCACGGTGGATTCCCTGTCGCGGGTCACCAACCTGAAGGACGCCTACACCGGCACCCATCAGGCCCGGGTCACCGTGCTGGCCACGGCCATGGCCCGCAGGCTGGGCATGCCCGGCGACGAGGTGGAATCGGTGCGGGTGGCGGGCATGCTGCACGACATCGGCAAGCTGTGCATCCCCGCCCAGTACCTGCTGAAACCCACCGTGCTCGACGCCCACGAGATGGCCTTCATGCGCCAGCACCCCCAGTTCGGGCACGACATCCTGGAAAGCATCCCCTTTCCCCACCCCGTGGCGCGCATGGTGTTGCAGCACCATGAACGGCTGGACGGCTCCGGCTACCCGCACGGGGTGTCCGGCGACGCCCTGCTGCCGGGGGCGCGCATCCTGGGCGTGGCCGACGTGGCCGAGGCCATGTGCTCGCACCGTCCCTACCGCCCGGCCCACTGCGTGGAAGCGGCCATGGACGAGCTTGCCTCCGGCAGCGGCAGGCTGTACGCCCCGGACGTGGTGGACGCCTGCCTCGACCTGCTGCGCGGCAACCACGCCGACCATCCGGAGGTGGCCGACGTGCTGCGCCAGTTGCGGAGCGGCGACGCCGTGTGCTCGTAAGCGCGGAGAGCCCGCGCCAGCCCGAACCTACCCCGTCGAGACATGACCGGGACCGCCCCAGCAGGGACGATCCCGGTCTTCATTTGCACGAGTGCGCGCCGAGGGGCGCGCCGCCTCAGGCGTTCTCGCTCTGCATCTGCTCGATGATGGCCTTCAGTCTCTGGGCCTGCGCCGCAAGCTCGCTCACGGCCAGGGCCGACTGGCGCATGGCGTCGCTGGTCTCGGCGGAGATGCGGTTCACCTCCTCCACGGCCCGGTTGATCTCGTCGGACGCGGCGGACTGCTGCTCGCTGGCGGTGGCGATGGAGCGCACCTGATCGGACACGGAATCGGCCAGGGCCACGATGGCCGCCAGCGACTGGCCCGCCTCGCGCGCCCTGCCGGTGACGCTTTCCACCTCGCGCACCGTCTCGCCCACCTGGGCGATGCTCACCTTGGCCCCCTGCTGGATGCCGCCGATGGCCTCACCCACCTCCTTGGTGGCGGTCATGGTCTTTTCGGCCAGCTTGCGCACCTCGTCGGCCACCACGGCGAAGCCACGCCCGGCGTCACCGGCGCGGGCCGCCTCGATGGCCGCGTTCAGCGCCAGCAGGTTGGTCTGGTCGGCGATGTCGGAAATCACCCCCAGGATGGCCCCGATGCGCTCGGTGCTCTTGCCCAGGGCGTCCATGTCGCGGTTCAGGGTTTCGGAATGGCGCTGCACCACGCCGATGCCGCCGATCATGTCGTCCACGATGCCCGACCCGGCCGCAGCCTTGGACTTGGCGTCGTTGGCGGTATCGGCGGCAAGGCCCGCGCTGCGGGCCACCTCCAGCACGGTGGCGTTCATTTCCTCCATGGCCACGGCGGTCTCGCCGGTGCGGCGGCTTTGCAGTTCCGCCCCGCGCGAGGACTGCTCTATCTGCGCCGAAAGCTCTTCCGAAGCGGCGGACACGATGTCCACGATGCCTTCCAGTTCGCGCGCGGCGTGCAGCATGCCCTCGCGCCGGGCCTGTTCGGCGCGGGCGCTGGCGGCCTCCGCCTCGGCCATGGCCTGCCGGGCCTTTTCCGTTTCCGCCGCGGCAAGGCGGGTCTGCTCCTGGGCCTCGCCTATCTTGTCCTTGAGCGTGGCCACCATGGGGCGCAGGGCGTCGGCCAGTTGGCCCACCTCGTCGCCGGTGCGCACGGCAAGTTCGGAATCCAGGTCGCCCCCGGCCACCGCCGTGGCATAGGCGGTGGTGCGCGAGATGGGCCGCGACAGGGCGCGCGCCAGCAGCCAGGCCACCGCGATCATCACCGGCAGCACGCCCGCCATCACCGCCAGCGACGAATTGGTCACCCGGTCCTGCACCTCGATGATGCTGGCCACCGGCATGCCGATGAACCACATGCCGATGGTCTTGCCGTCCATGTCCAGGATGGGCCAGTACGCCGTCTCGTATTCGCTGCCGAGAATCACGTTGCGCGCAAGGAAGGTCTTGCCCGCGTTGAACACCGTCTCCATCACCTTGGGGTTGTCCATGCGCGTGCCCACGGCCCGCTTGCCGTCGCGCACGATGGTGGTCATGACGCGCGTGTCGCCCTTGAACACCGTGACCTCAAGGCCGGTGAACGACTTCAGGTCGTCCACGAAGCCCTCGCGCACCAGCGAGGTGCCGATGGCCACCGTGCCGATCACCTTGCCGTCCTGGCGGATGGGCGCCCCCGCCCGCAGGGTGAACGGCACCACCGTGCCGGATATGACCCCCACCGAGGCCTCGCCGCGCAGGGCGCGCCGCACGGTGTCCTGGTCCAGCACCGAATCGCCGGTCTTGTCGGAGTGCCCGCGCGCCAGCACGTTGCCCTTGTCGTCGGTGACGGTCATGAAGTCCGACCCCACGTCGCGCATCAGCCGCCTGGCCAGTTCCGCCGCGCGCGGGCCGTCGCCCGCCGCCACGGCGGCGGCGAAGTCCGCGTGCTGCGCCACCAGGGCCACTTCCTCCAGGAACTTGGAGGAACGGTCGCCGATGTTGCGCACCACCACGTCGCGCAGCCGGGTCACCGCCTGTGCCGATTCGTCGGCGAAACCGCGCTTCATGAAGTGGTGAGCCGTGCCGAAAATGGCCGCCGCCGTCAGCAGCACGATACAGATGACCATGATGAGCAGTTTGCGGAGAATCGTCAGTTTCATGCACGCCTCGCACGGTAACAAGGTGAGTGTGTACTGCACTTATCGGACAACCGCTCACGAACATTAGGGAACACGTGCTCGTCAACTGCATGCCGGAACCGTGCCGGGCGCCAGGTCTGGCGCCATGTCGGGGCGGGACCGGCCGCCTGCCTTTCGAGCCATGTAACAGACATGTCGGATAGTTGTCTCCCTCCGTCAACCAAAAGCCGTGCGCGGGGCGCGGAGTGCGTCGCCATGTCCCGTGGGCGCGCGCCCACGGAAGAAGCAGCGGCGCACGCGCGCTCGGCGTGGCGCATACGGCCTCGCACGGGCGGAACACAGGGGGGAGCAAGAAAGGTGGCGGGTCAGTTGCTGTTGCGTAGCGAGATGGAGTGCTTCTGCAACAGCTCGTACAGCCGGGCGCGGGAAAGGCCCGAAAGGGCGATGGCCGAGGCGATTTCGCCCCGGCTGCGGCGGATGAGTTCCATGAGGTAGGCGGATTCCATGCGGTCCATGGTCACCTCGCGCGCGGAGCGGAACGAGGGGAACACCTCGTTGGCGAAGCCGAAGCCTTCCCGCTCCACGGGCGGCGGGCAGGTGTCGGACGGCATGGCCGCCATGGCGGCAGTCACCCCGCGCGGGGCGGAGGACGACGCCCCCGAGACGCCGCCCGCGCCAGCCGGGACGGGAATCCCGGCGGGGCCGGGCATCACGGAAGGGCCATAGGCCACGGACGAGGCGGGCGGCCCCGGCAGGCCGTACGAACCGGGTTCCGCCGCCGCTCCGCTGCCGTTGCCCTTGGCCCCGGCTCCTGCCCCGGCTCCTGTCCATGTCCCGGACGCCGGGAGGTGCTCCTCTTCCTCGTGCTGGCGCGCGGGTGACGGGTCGCGCCGGGCGCGCATGACGTGCCCGCGAATCTCCACCGGCAGGTGCTGCGGGTACAGCCGCTGCTCGGCAAAGGCCGCCTGCACCGCGTAGTGCAGGGCGTTGATCATGTCGCGCACGTTGCCCGGCCAGTGGTAGATCTGCAACGCGTCCACGAAGTCGGGCGCCATCTGCTTGGCGGCCAGACGATGCTGGCGGCAGATGCGGTCCACGTAGTGCCGGGCCAGCGGTTCGATGTCGTCGCGCCGTTCGCGCAGGGCGGGCAGTTGGATGATGCGCGTTTTCAGACGGTGGTACAGGTCCTTGCGGAAGGCCCCGCGCCGTACCATGTCCTCGATGTCGCAGTTGGTGGCGGCCACCAGGCGGAAGTCGCTGCGCACCTCGTTGCGGGCGCTGATGGGACGGAAGGTGCGTTCCTGCAGCACCCGCAGCAGCGACTTCTGCACCGAAAGGTCCAGGTCGCCGATTTCGTCCAGAAAGATGGTGCCGCCGTCGGCCTGCTTGAACAGGCCGTCGCGGGCGGCGTCGGCCCCGGTGAACGAACCGCGCTCGTGCCCGAACAGGATGCTTTCGGCCAGGGTGCTCGGCAGGTTGGTGCAGTCCACCACGATGAACCCGCGCCCGGCGCGCTCGCTGTTCTCGTGCACGGCCCGGGCGAACAGTTCCTTGCCGGTGCCCGTCTCGCCCAGGATCAGCACGTTGGTGTCGGTGCGCGCGGCCACGCCCAGCGAATGCAGGCAGCGTTCCAGTTGCAGGCTGGCGCCGATGATGTCGCCGCGCTTGATGTTGGCCTGGCCGATCAGGGCCACCTTGGCGGCGTGGTGGTACAGGCAGCGTTCCAGCACCTGGCGCACGGTGGATTCGCCGAAGGGAGGCAGCAGCACGTCCCACGCCCCGGCGCGGATGGCGTCTTCCGCCCTGGACCCGGCGCGCTCGGCCGTCAGGGCCAGCACCTCGGGCTGGCCGCGCATGGCGGCCAGTTCCGGCAGGCAGGCCAGGCCTTCCGGTCCGGGGGTGTCCACGTCCAGCAGCACCACGTCGCACGGGCGGCGGCGTCCGCTGGCCACCGCCTCCTCGCAGGTGGAGACCACGCGGCATGCATGCCCGGCGGCCGTGACGGCGGGCACAAGGTGTGCCCTGTACTGTCGCGTGGGATCGATCACCAGAACGTCTGCCATGGTCCCCTTCCGCCGGCCACATCCGCCGGCCCCCGATCGTACGCCACCGCGCCGCATGCCTTGTGCCCGCACGCCACGCGCGCCCGGACGCGCCAGGCCGAACCCGGAACATCCGGAATAGCCGCACCGCCCTGTGGCGATGCGGCCCCCCCCAGCCACCAACGCGGACCACGCCGCGCGTAGCTGTCCGTAATGCTATGCCACAGCATTGTTTTTTCGGAAAGGGGGCTAGATTTGCACTGGACAACATTGCATCGTCCGCAGCCCCCCTTTTCGCCCCCTGTTCGGGGGGCCCTGTCCGCCTTCTCCGGACGCGCGCCGGTCCGGCCGGACCGGCGCCGTGTCCGCCACGGCCGGAAACGCGCCTTGAGGAACATTTTTAACAACCTGTTATAATACAATAATCCGTCAAACGAACCTGACCCTCCTTCACGGATGGCACGGACTTTTCATATCCTGGCGTCAAGCGTCATTGTCTGCCTTTTGTGGACAACACGGGAGATCAACCATGAGAAGATTCCGCGAACTTCGCGTTCCCCACGACCTGCTGAAGCGCATCGACATCGCCGCGGAAGAAATGGGCATCACCACGACGGCTCTCGTGGAAGGGCTGCTGGAGCGCTACCTGCTGCGCCGCGACGCAAAATCGCGGGACGACGCGGACCGGCGCGCCTTCGAACGCCACCCCATCCGCCTGCCGGGGGTGGTGTACGTCACCGAGCCGGATGGCCACTACGGGCGCTACCAGCCCGTGGAACTGTACGACATCTCGCTGAACGGCGTGGGCTTCCGCATGCCCCCCAATTCCGAACTGGACGTGCGGCTGGCCGACGGCGAATTCGAGGTGATCTTCCGCTTGGACGACAGCAACCCGCCGGTGCGCATGCGCTGCCGCAGCACCCGCAACGAGCGCGGCAAGGGCGCCACGCGGGTGGGGGCCTCCTTCATCGGCGGCGACACCACCAGCCACACCCTCATGGAGCGCTACTTCGTCCAGTAGCCGCCCCGCCGCCACTCGCCCGCCGCCGACCGCCGCGCGCCCCCCTTCCGAAGACACCATGGGACGCGCGGGGCATCGTCTTGCCCGCCATCCGCCCGCACCCGCTTGTCCCCCCTTGTCCCCCTTGTCCCCCTTGTGTCTTGACGCACCCCGCGCCTTTCGCGCAAAGTCTCGTCCACGACGATGCCGGACATCGCCCGCCAGACAGGCGCGGGCACCGGCTCCGGCCTCCCGCGAGCGCGCGGCGGCGCCCCGGCGCGCCGTGCCACGCCCCACACGAGCACAACCCCAGGAGACAGGGACATGGCGGAACATACTGTGGAAAAGCTAGAGGTACAGCCCTACTTCGACGTGGAACTGCTGATGAACACCAGCCAGGAGACGCGCATCGGCGGCGAGGTGATGACCCGCCTGATGCAGCGCTGGGAAGCCTGGATGGACAAGCTGCACGCCCTGCGCATCGACACCGGCAAGATCCAGTATCTGGCGGTGTGGCTGGACAACGAGGTGGAGGACGACGTGGACAACGCGTGGGAGACCTCCCCCTCCGACGCGTTCATCATCAACTCCCTGGCCCAGACCATGGTCATGAGCGCCGTGCACATGCTGCTGCCCGAGGTGGAGGACGTGGGCTGCGCCCCGGCCCCCAAGTCCACCGACAAGTTGCGCGCCGCGCTGGAGGCCGAGGGCCTGCCCTACAGCGGCGAAGGCCCCACCCTGTCGCGCCGCTACGCCGTGGTCACCCATTTCCCGTTCAAGGGCGGCTGCGAAATCTGCACCCTGCTCAAGGACTGTCCCAAGGGCTCCGGTGCGGCGGGCGCGCCGTCGTCCATCGTGCTGCCGGGGTACGAGCCGGGCCACGACTAGCCGCGCGGGCACGGCCCGCCGGGACGGATCACGAACCGGGATGCGGAATGCACGGGGCCATGGCGCGGATCGGCGCCATGGCCCTTTCCGTTGCCGGTCCCGGTGGAGCACCGCGATGCCTGCCCGTTGCTGCGGCCACACTCCGGGCCGGCCCGCCGCCCCACGGCATGGCGCCGCCTTTACTTCACCCCGCGACTACCCTAGAATGCGCGCCCAAGGAACCGGAGCAGGCCAGCCCGGAGGGCACACATGTCCACGGATTTCGCCATGCAGTTTCCCGGCGAAGGCCGGATGAGCATCGGAGGGCTTCGGGCCATGTCCCAACCGCCCGAACCGCGGCACGGCCCGCCCCATCTGGCGCCGCCATCCCCTTCCCTGCTGGACAAGACCCAGGCCGTCGTTGACGACATGGAGGCCGATGCGGCCGCCGAGCGGGCGCGGCTGGAGCGGGCAGGCTACAGCCCGCCCAGGGGCGATACGCGCCACCTGAGTCCGCTGGTGGTGCCCGAACGCATCGAGGGCACGCTGGTTTCGCTGATCGGCTGACGCGCGTCACTCCGCCCGATACGGCCGCCCGCCCCGGTTGTCTGCCCGGCCCGTCTGGCCCAATCTGGCCCCGTCTGACACGATCTGGCCAGCCCCATACTTTCCCAAGGAGCGTCCATGAGTCAGGACCCGAAATACCCGACCCGAATCCGCTACGAATACGAACACGATCCCGGCGTGCGGCTGGAGTACGCCCACGGCGTGTGGGGCGGCATCAACCCGCAGGGCGAGATCGAGATAAGCTTCTACATAGAAACCGACAAGATGCCACCGTTCTCCGAACGCCTGGTGGCGCCCGACGGCAGCTTCGGCCACGAGGTGGCCCCCTACGACGAGAACCTCAAGGTCATCACCCGCCACATCCGCTCCAAGGTGGTGCTGAACTACCACACCGCCCGCGCCGTCCTGGAATGGCTGGAGGAAAAGGTGGAAACCCTGGAAATGGAAGAGGAAGGCGGCATGATGTACGAGGGCGAAGGCGCCCTCGAACAGTAGCCCGGCCTTCCGGTTTCCCATGCCTCGAAGCCCCTGGCGCAAATGCGGCAGGGGCTTTTTCGTGGCGTGGCCTTGTGCGGCCGGGCCGTTCGGGAATGCGGAACGTCTCCCCCGTCAGTCGCCCTGCCGCCCGCTCGGCCTGCCCGTCACGCGGGCCAGCAGTGGGCGCAGACGGGACAGCACCGGTTCGGCCAGGTCCGGGACGAAACGGCGCGCCAGCAGCAGGTACGCAACGGCGAACACCGGGCCGCTGGCGGCCAGCGCCAGGAACGCGCCCCACACCTGCCCGGCCGGGGTGGCCGGGGCCAGCAGCGGCGCATACGCCAGCGCGGGCCATGCGGGCAGCGCGGCGGCCGCGCACAGCGCCACCGATTTCACGCCCCACCCGATGATGCCGGAAAGCCCGCCGCCGCCATGACGCCTGCGCCAGACAAGGGCCAGGGCCACGGTATATACGGCCACGGCCGCCGTGCCCGCCGCGGCCACGCCCAGGGTGCCCCGCGTCCCGGCGTGGCCCGCCAGCACGTACAGCGGCAGCGCGGCCAGGGTGGCCAGGGTGCCCACCACCGCCGGGGTCACCGTATCCTGATGGGCGTAGAAGGCCCGGCCCACCACCTGCTGCACGGCCCAGAAGGCCACGCCGCACAGCATCATCCGCAGCAGGGGCGCGGAGGCCAGCGTTTCGGCGGCGGAGAACCCGCCCCCCTGAAAGATCAGGCGCATGGTGGGTTCCGCCGCCAGCAACATCCACGCGGACAGGGGGATGATCACCGCCAGCGCGTTGCGCAGGGCCGTGGACAGGGTGGCGTCGAAGGCGTCGGCCTCGCCCCTGGCGGCCAGCGCGGCCAGGAACGGGTACGAGGCCACCCCGGCGGCCTGGGCCACCACGCCCACCGGCACCAGCATGATGCGCCGGGCGTAGTTCAGCAGGCTCACCGCGCCCTCGCCGGTCATGGAACCGAAGATGCGCACGAACTGCTCGTCCAGCACCACCACCGACTGGCCGATCATCAGCGGAAGGGCCAGCAGGGCGAAGCGGCGCACGCCGGGGTGGCGCAGCGCCGGGCGCAGCCGCACCCCGCCGCCGCGCGCGGCGGCCAGCAGCGGCAGCCCGAAGCTGCCCAGCGCGGCGCCCGCCAGCACGCCCCAGCAGAAGCCCTCCATGCCGCGCGCCGGGGCCAGCGCCCACGACAGCACGCCACCGCCGATGATGCACCCGTTGTACACCAGCGGCCCCAGGGCGGGCACCGCGAACTGGCGGCGCATGTACAACAGCGCGGTGACGCACGCCCCCGGCAGAAAGAACGCCTGCGCGGGCAGGATGATGCGCAGGAAGCGCACCAGCCGCGCCGTGGAAGGCGCGTCGAAGCCCGGCGCGGCCACGCGGGCCAGTTCCGGCGCGAACCACCACGCCACGCCGGTCAGCAGGCAGATGGCGATGGCGATCCACCAGAACGCGGCGGCGAAGAAGCGCCAGCCGTCCTCCGGGTCGCGCTCGAAGCGCTCCGACAGCAGGGGAATGAGGGTGATGGAGAAATACCCGCCCGCCAGCAGGTAGTTGATGAAGTCGGGCACCACGAAGGCGGCGAAGTAGACGTCCGCCTCCACCGTGGCGCCGAACAGGTAGGAGATGACCTTGTCGCGCACGAGGCCCATGAACCGCGACACGAAGACGCTGGCCGCCATGATCAGGGCGGCGGCGCCCATCTGCTGGGTGCGGGTGAACAGCTTCATGCGGCGGCGGGCTCTCCTGTGCTACGTGCGCGGTACGCAGGAACCACTACCCCATACCGCCCCGATTGACCATACGGAGAGGGGCGCGCACGGAGGCGACGAGCGCCCGGACAAAGGCGTTCGGAAGGCCGCCTGGCCGCGCAACCACATTTTTTTCAGCAGTGGTACTATACGAGACTACTTTTTATGCAAAGCAATGCGTTGAAAAATTTACTATACAAGTATTTCCTGATTTCCTGTTCATCCATTGACAACTGTGCACTCAACCGCTAGATATGCCCCATTCATGGAGAGAGGCGCGAGGGTACGGCCCTGTGACCGCCCGGCAACCTGCCCCGACGTGACGCCGTCGGTCGGGACAAGGTGCCAACACCGACCGTGTCGCGCACGGGATCATGATCGCGGGCTTGCGGCGTCGGCCTCTCCACGCGAGGGGCCTTTTTGTTTTGGGGGCATCGGCAGGCCGCTGGAGCCGTACGGTGCATGTGGGTGGATTTCAGGCCAATTGCGCACCCACAGAAAAAAAATGCAGCTAACAGGCCGTCGCGCCACGGGGGCCGCCGAAACACCCAGCCGGAACATCCGGCGGGCACGGCGGACAGCCCAAGGGCGCGCGGTGGTCCGCCGGCCCAGCCCCCGGCGGATTGACCACGCGGAGTCTGGACGGCTTCGCGGAAAAAGGGAGACACGATGAAGGATTTTCTGGAGAAGTTGCAGCCCGTTGGCGAGTGTGTGATCTACTACCTCTACCACAACGAGGACGAACCCATGCCCACCTGCTGGTCCGACCCGCTGGAGCTCATGGGTGACATGACTCGCCTGCAACTCACCGACGCACAGATGCGCGACCTGCGCGACATCGTGAGCGAGGAAATCCGCAGCGAAGGCCCCGAGGCGGTCTGGAAGGGGCGCACCCTGCGCAAGAACATCATCCATTCCTGCGGCTACCTGGTGTAGCCGGGCACCTTCGGAGGGCGCGTCCGGCAGCGCGCCCGGCCCGGACATGGTGCCTCGTCCCGGCCTTCACGCATCGGCCATCGAACACCGGCCACTCCCCCGCCCCGCGTGCCCGCGCGCCCCGGCGGACCACACGGCCAAACCCACTGACGGACCAGACAGCAGAACACAGCGCCCCCGACGGGAAACCGGCGGGGGCGTCGCATTGGGGCAAGGCAGGGACGGGGAGTCCGGCGGCGGCTACGCCTCGAACCCCAGCTCGGCCAGCAACCCCGGCAACTCCCGGAAGTCGCGCATGGTGCGCACGCGGGGGGCGGTGCGCGCCTCGCGCGCCCGGCCCCCCCGGTGATCATCGCGGGGCGGGTCGAACCAGATGCCGTACATCCCGGCTTGCGTGGCGCCCCACACGTCGCCGGTCCAGTCGTCTCCGATCATCACCACCCGGCGGGCGGGCAGGCCCAGGCCGCGCAGCACGTGAGCCCAGAACGGCGGCCAGGGCTTGGGCGCGCCCGCCGAGCGCCACGTGTACACCCCCGCCAGCAGCGGCCCCACACCCATGGGGGCAAGGGCCGCGCGGATGGGGTCCTCTTCCGACTCCGAGGCGTTGGAGGCCAGCGCCAGCCGCCAGCTTGCGGACAGCGCACGCAGCACGTCGCCCGCGTGGGGCATGGGTTCCTCGTCGGTCCAGCCGTGTTGCGGCCCCATCCAGCGGGGCATGACGCGCATCAGCGTGCCGCCCCAGTCCAGCAGCAGCGCCCTGTCGGGAATCCTGTCGGTATGCGTGGCCGTTGGCATGTTCACTCTCCTGCCCCGTGGTGCCCGTGCGCCGGGTCCGCGTCAAGTCGGAATGGCCCGCATCCGCGCCGCTCCCCCCTTTCACGCAAACGAAAAGGGCCGGAACCCGAAGGTTCCGGCCCACAGTCACGTGCGATGATGCGCGGGCCGTACCAGCCTTTCGGCCTAGTACATGCCGCCCATGCCGCCCATGCCACCCATGCCGCCGCCGGGCATGGGCATGTCCTTCTTGGGCTCGGGCTTTTCGGCCACGGCGCATTCGGTGGTCAGCAGCAGCGAGGCAACGGAGGCCGCGTTCTGCAGGGCGATGCGGGTGACCTTCTTGGGGTCGATGACACCGGCCTTGATCAGGTCTTCGAAGTCGCCGGAGGCGGCGTTGAAGCCGAAGCCGTCCTTGCCGTCGCGCACCTTCTCGACCACGATGGAACCTTCGTAGCCGGCGTTGGAGGCGATCTGGCGCAGCGGCTCCTCGATGGCGCGGCGGATGATGTTCACGCCCGCGGCTTCGTCGTCATCGGCGGGCTTCACGTCGTCCAGCACCTTGCAGATGCGGATGTAGGCGGTGCCGCCGCCGGGGACGATGCCTTCCTCCACCGCGGCGCGGGTGGCGTTCAGGGCGTCCTCGACGCGGTCCTTCTTTTCCTTCATTTCGGTTTCGGTGGCCGCGCCCACGTTGATGACGGCCACGCCGCCCACCAGCTTGGCCAGGCGTTCCTGAAGCTTTTCGCGGTCGTAGTCGGAGGTGGTTTCGTCGATCTGGGCGCGGATCTGCTTCACGCGCGCCTTGATGTCGTCGGACTTGCCCGCGCCATCCACGATGGTGGTGTTTTCCTTGTCGACCACCACGCGCTTGGCGGTGCCAAGATCGGCCACCGAGATGTTTTCGAGCTTCACGCCCATGTCTTCGGACACCACGGTGCCGCCGGTGAGGACGGCGATGTCCTGCAGCATGGCCTTGCGGCGGTCGCCGAAGCCGGGGGCCTTCACGGCCACCACCTGGAGGGTGCCGCGCAGCTTGTTGACCACCAGGGTGGCCAGGGCTTCGCCTTCCACGTCTTCGGCGATGATCACCAACGGACGGTTCATCTTGGCCACCTGTTCGAGAACGGGCAGCATGTCCTTCATGCTGGAGATCTTCTTCTCGTTGCAGAGAATGAAGGGCTCGTCGAGTTCGCAGACCATCTTTTCAGGATCGGTCACGAAATAGGGCGAGAGGTAGCCGCGGTCGAACTGCATGCCTTCGACCACTTCGAGGGTGGTTTCAAGACCCTTGGCTTCCTCGACGGTGATGACGCCTTCCTTGCCCACCTTGGCCATGGCCTCGGCGATGATGTTGCCGATGGTGGTGTCGGAGTTGGCGGAAATGGTGCCGATCTGGGCGATTTCCTTCTGGTCGCGGGTGGGCTTGGCCAGGGTGCCCAGTTCCTTGACCAGCTTTTCCACGGCCTTGTCGATGCCGCGCTTGATGGCCATGGGGTTGCGGCCGGCGGCCACCAGCTTCACGCCTTCGCGGTAGATGGCCTGGGCGAGGATGGTGGCGGTGGTGGTGCCGTCACCGGCGATGTCGCTGGTCTTGGAGGCGACTTCCTTCACCATCTGGGCGCCCATGTTCTCGAACTTGTCCTCGAGTTCGATCTCCTTGGCCACGGTCACGCCGTCCTTGGTGATGACCGGCGAGCCGAAAGACTTCTCGATGACCACGTTGCGGCCCTTGGGGCCCAGGGTCACCTTCACGGCGTTGGCGAGCTTGTCCACGCCGCGGGAAAGCTTTTCGCGGGCCTTGACGTCGAACAGGATTTCCTTGGAAGCCATTGTATTCATCCTCCTCGGGAGTATGTGCGTGAGTTCGCGGGGCGTTATTCGATGATGGCGAGAATGTCGTCTTCGCGCATGACGAGGTGCTCGACGCCGTCAAGCTTGATCTCGGTGCCGGCGTACTTGCTGAAGAGCACCGTGTCGCCCTTCTTGACGGTCATGGCGATGAGCTTGCCATCTTCCGCGACCTTGCCGGGACCGGCGGCGACGACTTCACCGCGCGAGGGCTTTTCCTTGGCGGTGTCGGGGATGAAGAGGCCGCCGGCGGTCTTCTCTTCGGATTCGAGGCGCTTCACCAGAACTCGGTCATTCAAAGGCTTCAGATTCATGACAACTAGTCCTCCAACTTTAGGTGATCGCTGTTTGTCCCGCCGCTGGCACTCGCGGGGTGCGAGTGCCAGTGACAAGGGCGGTCATCTCGCCGCGCGCCATGACCGTGTCACGCGCGCGCCCTCCCGCCGGGTGGCGGGGGGCGAAATTCGTCTCGCCCGATGTATCGTGGCTTTTCGGCAGATATCCGGTCCGAACATGAGAACAGGGAAACATGAAGTTCGGCCCGGCCGCCGGGTGTGGCTGCGCGCCCGCGTCCGCTGTCGCGGAGGCGGTGCATGGCAACCGCGTTGGATAATAAGGCAGGTTTACGGCTTGAAAAGGGGGACGTGTGCATTTTTTTACATTTTCTTCCCGCACCCTGCGAATTCAACGGGTTGCACGCGCCACTCCCGCCCCCGCCAACCCCGCGTGGGCATGCGCCCTCGCGCACGCCCTTGCGTACACCCGTGCGCCCTTTCCGGCAGGCTCGCCGCACCCGCCGAGAATGCGGCGTACCGGTCAGGCATACCGGTCAGGCATGCCGGGCGGCCCGCCTCAGGCCCCTGTTGTCCCGGCGCCTGCCGTGCGCGGGGCGCGCGGCAGCCCGGTGAGGATGGCCAGCACCCCGGCCGCGCCCAGCAGCAGGCAATAGTAGTTGGCCGACAGCACCGCCACGGGCGAGATGCCCGCGATGGACCCGGCCAGCAGCACCTGGGCCGCGTGCGGGGCCAGCCCCTGCACCACGCACGAGAAGATGTCCAGCAGGCTGGCGCTGCGGCGCGGGTCCACGCCGGAGGTGGCGGCGATCTCGCGCGCCATGCCCCCGGTCAGGATGATGGCCACGGTGTTGTTGGCGGTGCACAGGTCGGCCACGGCCACCAGCCCGGAAATGCCCGCCTCGCCGGTGCGGCTGGCTGCCCCGGCCCGGCCTCCCCGCCTGTCGGTGAACCGGCGCACGGCGGCCAGCAGCCAGGCCACTCCGCCGTGGTAGCGGATGAGTTCGCCAAGGCCGCCCATGAGCATGGACAGCACGAGAATCTCGTGCATGCCGGTGAAGCCCTTGTAGATGTCCTGGGCGAATTTCAGCGGAGTGTACCCGTCCACCACGGCCATGCCCACGCCGCCCGCCAGGGCGATGCCCGCGAACAGCACGGCGAACACGTTCATGCCCGCCAGCGCCATGACCAGGATGGCCACATAGGGCAGCACCGTGACCATCCGGTAGGCGCCGGGCGCGGCGGCGCGTCCCGCCTCGCCCGCCAGCCAGAGCACCGCCACGGCCACCAGCGCGGCGGGCAGCGCGATGGCGAAGTTCATGCGGAACTTGTCGCGCATGTCGCAGCCCTGGGTGCGCGTGGCCGCGATGGTGGTGTCGGAGATCATGGACAGGTTGTCGCCGAACATGGCGCCGCCCACCACCGCGCCCATGAGCAGCGCGGCGTCCATGCCGGTCTGGGCGGCCACGCCCGCCGCGATGGGTCCCACGGCGGCGATGGTGCCCATGGAGGTGCCCATGGCCGTGGCCACGAAGGCCGAAATGACGAACAGCCCCGGCAGCACCAGCCGCTGCGGCACCAGCGACAGCCCCAGGTTTACCGTGGATTCCACCCCGCCGATGGCCGATGCCACCGAGGCGAAGCCCCCCGCCAGCAGGTAGATGACGCACATGGTGACGATGTTGATCTCGCCCGCGCCGGACAGGAAGACGTTGACCCGCCGGGTCAGCCCGCCGGGACGGGCCGCCGTGGCCGGGTCCTTCTCGCGCAGGGCCAGGGCCAGGGCGATGGCGGGCAGAATGGCCACCGTGGGAGACAGCTGGTAGAAGGCCATCTCCGTTCCGGCGGCTCCAAGGGCCAGCCCCGTGCCGATGAACAGCGCCAGGAACAGGCCCAGCGGCAGCAGGGCCACGGGGTTGGGGACGGGGTGACGCGAGTGGTCTGGAGCGTGTGCGGTCTGGGACATGGCGATATCCTTGCGGGCCCGCGGATGCGGGACCGGTGCATGCATGTTCTTGCGTGTGAGGGAAAGCCGCCGCGCGGGCATGCTGCCCGCAGCGGCGAACCGTGCAGATAGGAACGGGGACGCCGCATGTCCAGACGGACCGGCGCGGGCGTCCCCGAAATATCACGCCGCGCCGTCTATTCGCGGAACCGCGCCAACTCCGCGACGCGCGCCTCCACCACTTCCCAGCGCTCCAGCAGGGCGGTCTGTTCGCTTTCCAGCGCGGTGACCCGCGCGGCGGCGGCGTTGAAGCCCTCCGGATCGGTGGTGAAGAAGTCCGGCTCGGCGAGGCGCGCCTCCAGCGTGGCCTGCTCGCGCTCCAGCGCGTCGAGGTTGCCGGGCAGGGCCGCCAGTTCATCGCGCAGCCCGGCCAGTTCGCGCTGCTCCTTGAAGGTCAGCTTGCGTGTCTGGCCATTGCCGGGGCCATTGCCCGGACCATTGTTCGGACTGGCGGCGCTGGCGAGGCGTTCGGCGTCAGCCTGCCCGTTCCCGCGGGGGGCGACGCCGTTCCCGGCGGCGTCTCTCCCGGCGACATCGGGCACGGGCTTCGGGCGCTGGCGCAGCCAGTCGGTGTAGCCGCCCACGTACTCGCGCACGTTGCCGTCGTCGTCGAAGGCCAGGGTGCTGGTCACCACGTCGTCCAGGAAGGACCGGTCGTGGCTCACCAGCAGCACGGTGCCCTGATATTCTGCCAGCAGTTCTTCCAGCAGTTCCAGCGTTTCCACGTCCAGGTCGTTGGTGGGTTCGTCCAGCACCAGCACGTTGGAGGGCCGGGTGAACAGCTTGGCCAGCAGCAGGCGGTTGCGCTCGCCGCCGGACAGCACCCTGGCGGGCAGGCGCAGCCGGTCCGGCTCGAACAGGAAGTCGCGCAGGTACCCGGCCACGTGGCGGCGGTTGCCGTTGACCTCTATGGTGTCCGCGCCCTCGGCCACGTTGTCCATGACCGACTTCTCGCCGTCCAGGGCCGAGCGCAACTGATCGAAATAGGCGATCTCCAGCCGGGTGCCGTGGCGTATCTCGCCGGAATGGGGGGTAAGCTGGCCCAGCAGCAGGCGCAGCAGGGTGGTCTTGCCCGAGCCGTTGGGGCCGATCAGCCCCACCCGGTCGCCCCGCTGGATGAGCGCGGAAAAGTCGCGCAGCACCGACTTGGCGTTCTCGTGGGCGAAGCACACGTTGCGGGCCTCGATGACCAGCTTGCCGGAGCGTTCCGCCTCCTGCGCCAGCATGGCCACCCCGCCCTGCCGTTCGCGCCGTCGGGCGCGTTCCTCGCGCAGGGCGCGCAGGGCGCGCACCCGGCCCATGTTGCGCGTGCGCCGGGCCTTGATGCCCTGGCGCACCCAGGCCTCTTCCTGGGCCAGCTTCTTGTCGAACAGGGCGAACTGGCGTTCCTCGTTCTCCAGCCGGGCCTCGCGCTGCTCCTGGTACTGGTCGTACCCGCAGGCGTAGGAATGCAGCCGCCCCCGGTCCACCTCCACGATGCGGGTGGCCAGACGGCGCACGAAGGCCCGGTCGTGCGAGACGAACACCAGCGTGCGCGCGCGGCGCATCAGGTAGTCTTCCAGCCAGGCGATGGTGTCGATGTCGATGTGGTTGGTGGGCTCGTCCAGCAAAAGGTCCTGCGAGGCGACCAGCGCCCGGGCCAGCAGCACCCGGCGCTTGCGCCCGCCGGACAGGGTGGCGAACTCGCGCTCCGGGTCCAGGCGCAGGTGGTTGCACACGGACAGCACGTCGCCGTAGCGCTCCCACCCTTCGCCGGTTTCCAGCGCGCGGCGCGCGGCGGCCAGGGCGGCCTCGTCCACGGGGCGGCCCGCCTCGCGCGCGGCCTCCAGCACGTGGAAGGCGGCCAACGCCTCGCCCTCGGGGCCGAGGCCCCCGGCCACGATGCCGAACACCGGGCCGGAAAGCTCCTCCGGCACTTCCTGCGGCATGCAGCCGAAGCGCGTGCCCGGCGCGCGCACCACCTCGCCCGCGTCGGGGCGCACGTCCCCGGCCATGAGCCGCAGCAGCGTCGATTTGCCCGCCCCGTTGCGCCCCACGAGGCAGATGCGCTCGCCCTGCTCCACGTGCAGGGTGGCCCCGTCCAGCAGTCTGCCGGTGCCGAGGTTGAGCGTGACGTCCTGTATGCCGAGCAGTGCCATGTGCATATCCCGCCAACAATATTCGGTTACCTGAAAAAAACGCGAAAAAATATCCGCCAGACCGCATGACCATGCGAAAAAACACGCCATACAGGCAAATGTCGCGTTCAATCAATCAGTTTAGCGTGCAACCGCCCCTCGGGCAAGCCGGACGAAAAAAGTCCACAAAACGCCACGATACCGGAGCGTTACTATAATGAAGCCACGACGGTACGTAAGTATGTGCTAACATTGACATGTATGTACAGCAAAGGATAGACGCAGCACTATTGCCGCATCAAGCGCCATGGGAATTGGCGCACACGCCACAATCCCTCGGGGTACACATGCGTCACGTCTCGCCACAAACACTGTCCTGTGCCGTGGGCACCGGCCTTCTCGCCGCCGGTGCGGCCGCCCTCTCGCCCCTTCTTTCGGGCACGTTTTCCGTATCGCACGGCATTGCCACAGTGCTCGTCGCGTGCATTGCGGCAGCAGGCGCGCTGCTGTGCCGCATGCGCGGACAGATCGCAGACGCGCGCCTGCTGCACGATGCCGCGCTGAAGGGCGCCAACGCATCAGGTACGAACGTGCAGGGTGCGGACGCGCCCGCCGCCTTGGCCGAGGCCGCCAGCGCCATCGCCGCCCTGCGCAACGAGGCGTTGCGCAACGCCGCCGCCGGGCAGGCCATCCTGGAAGCCCTGGATGGTCTGGACGCCACGGATGCCACGGACGCCACGGGTGCCATGGACGGGGCCATACCTTACGTGCTGCTGGACGCCCAAGGCATGGTCGCCTGCGCCTCCCCGGCCCTGCTGGCCCTGCTCGACGCAGGCGCAACGCCGCCCGCCCTGCCCGCCTCCCTCGAAACGCTGGGCCTGCGCCCCGCCCCCGCCGACGCCAAGGGGGCGGAACTGCTGCGCCAGGCCCGCGAGGGCCGCGCCGCCGCCGGCGAACTGGCCATCCCGCTGGCCTGCGGGGCGCCCGGCGCCGGCACGGCCGCGAACACATCCGGCGTACCCTGCCTGATTCATCTTTCCCTGGCCGCCCGGCCCATCACCGACACGGCGGGCCGCCTGCACGGCAGCTTCGTGCTGCTGCGCGACATGACCCGGCTGCGCGCCGCGCAGTGTACCCTGGCCAGCACCTCGTCGCGCATCGAACGCTTTGCCGCCACCTCCATGTCGGCGGCGGACGAGGTGAGCCGCGCCGCCGAAGACCTGGCCACCCTGATCCAGGAAGCCAACGCGGGCGCGGGCAGCCAGCAGGAACGCACGGCCGAGACCGCCACGGCCATGGAAGAGATGAACGCCACGGTCGTCGAGGTGGCCCGCAACGCGGCCCACGCCGCCGACCAGGCCGCCGAAACCCGCCGCCGCAGCGTGGACGGCGCGCGGCAGGTGAACGAACTGGTGGCCCACATCGACGGGGTGGAGCGCGTCATCGGGCAACTGGCCGAGCGCGTGGGCGCGCTGGACGCGCAGGCCGGCAACATCGGCCAGGTGATGAACGTGATCAGCGACATCGCCGACCAGACCAACCTGCTGGCGCTTAACGCGGCCATCGAGGCGGCCCGCGCCGGGGACGCCGGGCGCGGCTTCGCCGTCGTCGCCGACGAGGTGCGCAAGCTGGCCGAAAAGACCATGAACGCCACCCGCGAGGTGAGCGAGGTGATCACCGGCATCCAGCAGAGTTCGCGCGCCGCCGCCCGCGAGATGGACGGGGCCCGCGCCGCCGTCAACGAGGCGGCCCGCCGCGCGCAGGATTCCGGCGCCGCGCTGTCGGAAATCCTGACCCTTACCGACAACACCAGCATCCAGGTGCAGTCCATCGCCACCGCCGCCGAGCAGCAGTCGGCCACCTCTGCCGAGATCAACCGCGCGGTGGAGGCCATCACCGGCATTGCCGGGCGCACCATGGAAATGATGAACCACGCCGCACAGGACATCTTCAGCCTGGCCGGGCGGTCCAGCGACCTTTCACGCACGGTGTCGCGCATCACGACGGACGATGCGGACCACACGGCCGCCACGGAAGGCAAGGCCGTGCCCTGCTGGGAATTCAAGAAATGCGGCCGCGAAAAGGGCGGCGCCAAGGAAAAGGAAATGGGGATCTGCCCCGCCTGGCCCAACCACGGCTTCAGCTGTGCCGGGGTTACCGGCACCTTCTGCGGCGGCCAGGTACAGGAAACCTTCGCCAAGAAGATCGGCAACTGCGCCAAGTGCGACTTCTTCAAGAGCGCTTCCTACCGGCGCGACGCCCACGATACCCAGATGTCCGGCACCGCCGCCAAGGCCCGCCCGCTGGAACTGCGGCGCTGAGCCCACGCGGCGGCGGCTTTCCCCGGACGGCACGGACCGCACGGACGCGCCACGGCCCCACGCTTGCGCCCCGGCCTTCACAAGGGTACTAGGGCTATACAGGAGGTGCCATCCATGCCCGCCACCGAACCCGACGCCCGCAAGGGGCGCGAAGCCCTTGGACACTGGCTTGACGAAATGGCCGCCACCGTGCGCGACATCGAACGCGAGGCCGAACAGGCGCTGCACAGGAACGAGGACCAGGACGCCTACCGCGACCTGATGCGCCGCAAGGCGCAACTGCTGACCTCGCTGCCCGACCGCGCCCGCGACCTGCTGCCCCAGTTCGAGGGGCGCGAGCGCGACGCCATCGCCGACCGGCTGTCCCGCTTCGCCTCCAGCGCATCCAACGCCTTGCGCATCGACTCCGTGTTCTACATGTCCGCCCTGCTCTACCCGGAAGACCATACCCCAGGTCAGCCCAACGACCTGGAAACCTTCGCCGCCGCCGTGCGCGAAGGGCGCATCGGGCAGGCCGGATAAGCCGGACAGGCCGGACAGGAGAAACCGGAGCGGACACGCCGCGCACATCCCATCCGGCAATAGCTACGCATCAACAACAACCGCCCGGATACGTTGCGTATCCGGGCGGTTGTTTGTGTTTCTCTTCTCCCCCACTCTACCTCCGCCCTTGCACCGGGCGGGGCGAGGGGGCGTCCTGCGATGGCGAAACGCGGCGGCGGCCCCGAAGGCAAGGCGCGGTGCGCTACGGCGACGACGGCGTAGCAGCGCTACGTCGAGGAAGCCGTGGCGTGCCGCAACGCAGCCAGCGGGGAATGCCGCCGCGTTGCAGCCGCAGGGCGCGCCCGAGCACCGCCCCTAGGACTTCATGTTGACGAACTGAAGGGGAATGCCCAACTCCTCCCCCCGCAGCAACTGGATGACTTCCTGAAGGTCGTCGATCTTCTTGCCGGTGACGCGCACCTGGTCATCCTGGATGGCGGCCTGGACCTTCAGCTTCGCGTCCTTGATCTTCTTGACGATCTTCTGGGCCACGTCCTTGGCGATACCTTCGCGGATGACCACGTCGCGTTTCACCTGGCCCTTGGACGTGGGTTCGATGTCCTTGAACTCAAGACACTTGGGATCGACCTTGCGGCGGATGCAGTGGGATTGCAGCATATCCTGCAGGGCGCGCATCTTCATTTCGTCGCCCGCCAGCAGGTGGATGCGCTTGTCGCCGCGATGCAGTTCGATTTCGGTGACGGAATTGCGGAAGTCGTAGCGGGTTTCCACTTCCTTCTTCACGTTGTTCACGGCGTTGTCGAGTTCCTGCATCTCGACCTTGTTGACCACGTCGAACGAGGGCATGCGAACCTCCGGATGCGTCGTGCCGTGGGGCACGCGGATTGAAAAGTGTCCTGCGGACGGGCCGGACTGGACAGGGCCGGGGGAGGGCGTGGCTGCGCCCGCATGGGACACAGGATGTAGCAAAGGGAGCGTCTTGGTTCAAGCCGGTACGGGACGCCGGACCACGGGACGGGATGGGGCGGCCGGGCCGGGGCCGGTGGTCAGCTTGCGGATTCGGGGCCGGAACCGCCGGAGGGGCCGCGTCCGGGCTTGCCGCGCGGCTCCTGCGGCTGCGGCGCGCTGCCGGGCGCGGCCGGGGGCACGGCATGGCGGGCCGGGCGCGGCCGCGTCGGCTTGCGCGGCGGCTCCGGGGCCTCTGCCGGTTGCAGTTGCGGCTTGCGGCCGCCGGGCAGGCGGGCCTGCCGTGGCGGCAGCGCGGGGCGCGCCCCTTCCGGACTGCGCGCGGCCGCGCCGTAGTCGAACCCCTCGAAGCGGCAGCGGGTCACCGGGCCGCCCAGGGCGCGCTCGATGTGGCGCACCGCCGCCTCGTCGCCGGGGGCCACCAGGGTCATGGCCGTGCCCGCGCGGGCGGCGCGGCCGGTACGCCCGATGCGATGGATGTAGACATCGGCTGTGGCGGGCACGTCGTAGTTCACCACGTGGGTCACCCGCGAAATGTCCAGCCCGCGCGCGGCCACGTCGGTGGCCACCAGCACGGCGTAGCGCCCGGTGCGGAACCCGTCCAGCGTGGCCTGGCGCCGCCGCTGCGAAAGCTTGCCCTGCAGGCAGCCCACGCGCAGTCCCGTGGAGGCCAGTTGCTGCCACAGGCGGCGCGCCCCGTGCCGGGTGCGCACGAACACCAGCACCGCGCCCGCCAAGGGGTCGTCCTCGATGCCGTCCCCGATGCCGTCATCGATGTCGCCCGGCATGTCGGGCGCGTCAGACAGATCGGGCAAATCGGGCAGATCGGGCGCGACAGCATGTCCGGGCTCGCCGGGCAGCAGCCGGGCACGCAGGATGGCCTTCAGCAGCGGGGTCTTGAGGTGGGCGGGCACCGGGTACAGGGCGTGGTCCACGGTGGCGGCCGGGGCTTGCGCGTCCACGCTGACGGTCACGGGGTCGCGCAGGGCCTCGCCCGCCAGGCCGCGCACGGCCTCTGGCAGGGTGGCGGAAAACAGCATGCGCTGGCAGGCGGCGGGCACAACGGCCAGCAGTTCGCGCACGTCGGCCAGAAAGCCCAGTTCGAACAGCGAATCGCCCTCGTCCAGCACCAGCACGTCCAGGGCGGCAAGGTCCAGGTTGCCGCGCCGCAGGTGGTCCAGCAGGCGGCCGGGGCAGGCCACCACTATCTCGATTCCGGTGCGCAGCCGCAGGGCCTGCGGCATGATGCCCACCCCGCCGTAGATGGTGGCGGAGCGCAGGCGGGTCATGGAGCCCAGCCGCCGGATGTGGTCGTGGATCTGCTCCGCCAGTTCGCGCGTGGGGGCCACCACCAGCGCCCGCACCTGCCCGCGCGGACCTTCCAGCAGGCGTTGCAGCAGCGGCAGCGCGTAGGCGGCGGTCTTGCCCGTGCCCGTGGCGGCCAGGGCCAGCACGTCGCGCCCGGACAGCGCGGCGGGAATGGCCCGGCGCTGCACGGGGGTGGGCAGGTGGTAGCCCATGCTTTCCACCCCGGCCAGCAGGCGGGCGTCGAGGGGCAGTTCGGCGAAGGTCACGGCGGGAATGCTCCGGAATGGCCGGGGGCCGGGCTGGCGGACGCGGGATGCGGGACAACGGCGCGGGGTGATACTACGTTGCCCCGGCGGCCGTGGCAATGCCGGGGAACGGCCGGACGCCGTGTCCGCCTGCCGGCCCGGCCGCTGGGCTGTCGGGCAACCGGTCCGGTGGCGCGGGTCCGCTGGCGCGGGTCCGGTGACGCTGGTCCGGTGATACTGGACAGGGGCCTCCCGGCATGGAACATTGCTTCCTTCCGTTTTCCGGCCGCCGCGCCGTCACCGCAACCGCCACGGAGACCCCATGCTCGACCTGCCGTACCGCTTCGGCATCACCCCGCGCCGCCTTGCCACGGAATTTCCCCTGCCCGGCAGCCCGGAACGCTGCCTGACCCGCACGGCGGTGCAGGGCGACGACGGACGGCTGTGGATGCTGGAACGGCTGGCCCCGGCGCAGGTGGCCCGGCGCGAGGCCATGGGCGATCTGCTGGCGCAACTGGCGGACCCGGCCGTGTCCGGCCCGGACCTGGCCCGGCTGGTGCCCGCCTACCTGCCGGTGGACGATGCGTCGCCGCGCAACGCCCCGCCGGACGCAACTCCAGCGGACGCGGCCCCGAAAGGCTCCGCCCTGCGCCACGTGCTGGCGGCGGATACCCCGCCCCACGCCGGATACTGGCAGCTTTCGCCCTTCGTCCCCGGCGCGGAACCGCCCCGCCCGGACTATCTGGACCATGCCTGGCGGGGCCGGGCCGTGGCCGCCCTGCTGCTGGCCCTGCACCGGGCCGGGGACAACCTGCCCGCCGGGCTGCCCCCCGCGCCGGTGCCGCCGCTGCCCGCGTTCATCGCCGGGCTGCACGAGGCCGTGGCCCGGCGCATGCCCGAGGCCGCCCGCCGCCTGCACCCGGTGCGCGACGCGCTGGAAGCCCTGCCCGACGTGCTGGCCGCCCAGCCGGTGGTGCTGGCCCACGGCGACGCCCACCCCCTGAACCTGATCTGGACGCCCCGCGAGGATGGCGACGACACACCCCCGCCGCCCGCCACCGGACCGCTGCCCGCCGGGCCGCTGGCCGCGCTGCGCGGGGTCATCGACTGGGAATTCGCCGGGGCGCAGCCTGTGCTGTACGATGCCGCCAACTGCATCGGCTGCGTGGGCTTCGAGCATCCCTCGGGCCTCGGGCGCGCCTTTGCCGCCGGGTTCACCGCCACGCTGCGCGAGGGAGCAGAGCAGTATGACCTTGCCGGGATACCTGCCGACACCCTGCGCCACCTGCCGCTGATGGTGCTGGCCTCGCGCTTCGGGTGGCTGTCGGAATGGCTCCGCCGCAGCGACCGGGACATGCTGGACATGGAACTGGACTATTGCGACATCCTGCTGCACCACCGCCACCAGCTGATGGAAATGTGGGCCGGGGGGTAGACTCCCGCCGCTTCCGCCGCAGGCAATCCGCAGCGTCACAGCCACCGGGCCGCCCCGCCTTCAGGTCCGTCGGCCCGGCCACGCCCCGCGTATCCGCCGTGCGCCCCCCTGTACTCCCGGCGCAGGCGTGCTATATCTGACCTGATGCCCGGAGGGGCGCGCCACTTCCGGCGCGCCGCGTCCGGCACGGGAGTACGCATCATGGCCACCCTGCTTCAACCCGCCCTCATCGAAATCACGACGCCCGCCCTGGCCGCATTGACCGCGCTGGCGCATCTTCTGTCCCTCTCCGTCCTGCTGCTGGCGGCCGCCCTGCTGCTGCCCGCCACGGCCCGCGCCGCGCAGGCGGACGCCGCATCGCCCCCGGCTGCGGCAACCGATGGCGCGACCGCCGCCACTGCGGCCTCCACGGCAACCGCCGTCTTCGCCGGGGGCTGCTTCTGGTGCATGGAAAAACCCTTCGACCAGTTGGACGGCGTGCTGGACACCACCTCCGGCTATACCGGCGGCAGCGTGGATTCGCCCACCTACAAGCAGGTGTCCTCCGGCCTCACCGGGCACGCCGAAGCCCTGCGGGTAACCTACGACCCGGCCAGGGTCGCCTACGAAACCCTGCTGGAGGTCTTCTGGCGCAACGTGGACCCGCTGGACGCGGGCGGCCAGTTCTGCGACCGGGGCAGCCAGTACCGCTCGGCCATCTTCGTGGCCGACGCGGAGCAGCGCCGCGCCGCCGAGGCCAGCAAGAAGGCGGTGGAGGAACGTCTGGGCCGGCCGGTGGCCACCGGCATCGAGGACGCCGCCACCTTCTGGCCCGCCGAGGAATACCATCAGGACTACTACCGCAAGAATCCCATCCGCTATGCCTACTACCGGACCGGCTGCGGCCGCGACCGGCGGCTGGAACAGGTCTGGGGCGATGACAAGTGATCCGGCGCGCGGGGTATCACGCACCCGCCCGCCGAAGCCGCGCCGGCGCTTCCGGGCAGGCCGCCCGGCCGCCCGCGTCACGGCCCCGCCGCGTTCCGAAAGCCGCCCGGCCTGAAAACGCATGACCGGCTCCCCTCGCGGGGAGCCGGTTCGTTGTTGGCATTTCATTGCAACGCGCACTCAGGCGGGCACGACACCCGCCTTTTGGGTGCCGTTGCCACTGCGAAAATTTTTGTTCTCTGCCGAGGAAGAACGATTTTTTATGAAAGGAATGCGGCAGCCGTTAGGTGAGCGCGAAGCGCGAACCTTACGGATGGCGACCGCAGCGCGTACTCTTCTCGTACTTGACTGGAATAAAAAACTCTTCTGACGCAGGCAGGGGATAAAAGGACCGCAGTGGCAACGGCAGCCCCTAATCGCCCATGGATTCCTTCGGGAGTATCCACACCATCAGCATCTGCTGCTCCGGCTTGGTCAGGTCCATCTGGGACATGCGGCACAGGTCGTAGGCGTTGCGCAGAAAGGCCTTGCCCACATCGCGCAGGTTCACGCCGTCCTGTTCGTTGAGGGGGTAGCCCCCGCGCGCGATGCCCACCAGCACGAAGTTCACGTGGCCCCGCGCGATGGGCAGGCCCGCCTCCACGCACCGGTCGCGCACGTTGCGCGAGGTGGTGGTCATGAAGAACCCGTTGGCGTTGACCTCTTCCACGATGTAGCCCAGCAGCTGCCGGAAATGGTCGGGCCGCAGCAGGGGCATGTCGGTCAGGCGGTGCACCTTCAGGGCGAAGTCGTACAGGTCGGGGTAGCGCGAGCGGAAGTCGTCGTGGGCGTCGCGTTCCTCGGGCTGTTCGTGGCGTTCCGGGTCGTACAGGTAGCCGGGCGGCACGGGCGAGAATTCCAGCCCCTTCAGGTCCAGCACGTCCAGCAGGTCGCGCAGGCGGCCGTAGCCGAACCAGTCCGCGCCGGGGTCCACCTCGCGCTGAAGGATCTGGGCCAGCGAGGCGATGCCCAGCGGGGCCGGGGCGTCGGCCACGGCGCGGCGCACCACCTCGGCCACGCGGGCCAGCCGTTCGCCGTTGCCGCGCGGAGGATACGGGGCGGGCGCGGGCGCGGGCTCGGCCGGGCGTTCCTCTTCCAGGGCCTGCTGCACGAACCAGTCCTCGCGGATGCGCCACGAGGCGGCGGCGGTGTACGCGGGCGAGGTGTAGCCCACGGAAAGCACCAGCGGGCGGCGGGCATGTTCCTGCAACCGGATGAGCAGCGGGGTGAAGTCCGCGTCGCCGGAGAGGATGATGAATTCGTCGAACCGGGTGGAGTGGTTCAGCGCGTCCATGCAGTCCATGACCAGATGGATGTCGGCGCTGGTCTTGCCCTGGTTGGTCAGCGGCGGACAGTCCACCACCTGGAATGCGGCGCGGATGAAGAACGGCCGGAATTCGTGGAAGCACTGCGGGTTCATGTAGCAGATGCGCTTCAGGATGCGGCGGCGCACGCCGTCGCCGTAGAGCATGCGCAGGGCGTGCCCCTCTATCCACTTCACCCAGCGCTGGGGGTTGGTGGCGAAGGCGCGGGCAATGTCTTCGTCCTGTTCGCGCAGGCGGGAGTAGATGTTGTCGAAATCCACGTACAGCGCGGCATATACTTCATCGAAGCCGGAAAATCGGCCCATGTGCATCTCCTGTCAGGGAAAACGTGCAGTCAATCCGCTGGGGATACTACACCCATGCGACAAACGCGGCAACGGAAACCTCAATGTCGCTGAGCGCATACTTACCATGCCATGGACCGCGCAGGTGCGTGTCCTGACATTTCTTCACACCTGCCCGGCCCACACTGAAAGGATGGCCGGGAGGGAGCATCGGCAAGGGGAAATGGCGGGATCGGGCGCCCCCGTGCGCATGTGCACGGGGGCATCGGGACTGGCTGGAACAGCCGCCGGATGGTTGGCGGCCTGCTAGGGGCTGTTTCCAAATTGGGGTTTTCGTTCGTTGGCAAGGAAAGCAAGCCTGCCATGAGGGAGTATACTCTTCTCGTATTTGACCGAAATGGCAGGCAAAGCTTGACGAAGCCAACGGGCGAAAGGACTATTTAGAAACAGCCCCTAGGCCGGAGGATTCTTACGAGGCCTGCCGCGCTTGCGCGGGGCGTCCGTGGCAACGGGGGAGGCGGGGGCGGCGGGGGCCGCCGCCTTGGCCGGCTTCTCCGGCTTGCCGGTTGCGGCCGCCCTGGGCTTGCGGCCGGGCTTGGCGGATGCGGCCTTGGCGCCCGCGCCGGGCGCGTCGGCGTCCGCGTCACCCGCAACAACCACATCTTCCGCTTCCCTCATATCCCCCGCGTCTCCCATATCCACGCCGGGAATCTGGACGGGCGCGGGCGCGGCGGCCACGGGCACGCGCGGCATGGGCACGCCGGGGTGGCGGGTGGCGTGTTCCTGCACCAGGAAGGCGCCGGTCACCGAATGGGGGTCGTCCATGATCTCTTCCGGCGTGCCCGCCGAGACGATGCGCCCGCCGTTCTCGCCGCCGCCGGGGCCCAGGTCCACCACGTGGTCCGAGGCCAGGATGACGTCGGTGTTGTGCTCGATGACCGTCACCGTGGCCCCCCGGTCCACCAGCTGGTTCAGCACGGCGATCAGCTTGCCCACCTCGTGCATGTGCAGGCCGGTGGTGGGCTCGTCGAGGATGTACATGGTGCCGGGCAGGCTGCGCTTGCCCAGTTCGCGCGATATCTTGATGCGCTGGGCCTCGCCGCCGGACAGCGTGGTGGCGGGCTGGCCAAGGCGCAGGTATTCCAGCCCCACGTCCTCCAGCACGCCCAGGCGGCGTTCCAGCACCGGATAGTTCTCGAAGAACTGGCGCGCCTGGCGCACGGTGAGGTCCAGCACCTCGGCGATGTTCAGCCCCTTGTAGCGCACCTCCAGCGTTTCGTGGTTGTAGCGGCGGCCCTTGCACACGTCGCAGGTCACGTAGACGTCGGGCAGGAAGTGCATCTCCACGCGGATCTGCCCGTCGCCGCCGCAGGCCTCGCAACGGCCGCCGCGCACGTTGAAGCTGAACCGGCCCGGCTTGTAGCCGCGCTTGCGGGCGTCTGGCGTCATGGCGAAGATGCCGCGTATCTCGTCGAATACCTTGGTGTAGGTGGCCGGGTTGGAGCGCGGGGTGCGGCCGATGGGCGTCTGGTCGATGGACACGATGCGCTCGATGGTCTCCGCGCCCTCGATGCCCTCGATGCTGCCCGGCTGGTCCACGCGGATGCCCTGGGCCAGCGCCAGGTGCTTGTACAGGGTGTCCATGACCAGCGAACTCTTGCCCGAGCCGGAAACCCCGGTCACGCAGGACAGCACGCCCAGCGGCACCCGGCAGTCGATGCCTTGCAGGTTGTTGGTGGTCACCCCGTGCAGGGTCATCCACCCGCGCGGGGCGCGGCGCGCCCGGGGCCGGGCGATGGACATGTCGCCCCGCAGGTACTGCGCGGTAAGGCTTTGCGACGAGGACAGCAGCGTGTCCACCGGGCCGTTGAACACCACCTCGCCGCCCATGGCCCCGGAGCCGGGGCCAAGCTCGATGACCGTGTCCGCCTCGCGGATGGTGGCCTCGTCGTGCTCCACCACCAGCACGGTGTTGCCGCGCCGTTGCAGGCTGCGCAGGGTCTTGATGAGCCGCTCGTTGTCGCGCGGGTGCAGGCCGATGGAGGGCTCGTCCAGCACGTAGGTCACCCCCACCAGCCCCGACCCCAGTTGCGAGGCCAGGCGGATGCGCTGCGCCTCGCCGCCGGACAGGGTGGCCATGTTGCGGCCAAGGGCGATGTAGTCCAGCCCCACGTTGACCATGAATTCCAGGCGGTGGTGCAGTTCCTTCATCAGCGGTTCGGCCACCAGCGCGTGACGCCCCTCGAAGCGGCGTTCGCGCAGCCAGTCCAGCGCGCGGGACACGGACATGGAGCAGAATTCGTGGATGTTCAGGCTGTCCACCCGCACGGCCAGCGATTCCGGGCGCAGGCGCGCCCCGGAGCACACCGGGCAGGCCATGCTCTGGCGGTAGCGCGACAACAGTTCGCGCCAGGCGTCGCCGTACTGCATGCCCTGTTCGAGGATGGACACCACGCCGGGCCAGCGCTCCGCCGTGACGGCGCCGCTGCTCCCGGTCGCCACGATTCCGCCGGCCACGGGCAACGCCGGGCCGTGGTCGTGCCCGTTGCTCCCGTTCCCATTGCCGTTGCCCCCGTTGCCGTCGTACGCGGGCGCGTCCACCACCACGGACCCGCCCAGCCAGTTGCGGCGCAGGTTGCTGCCCGCACCGCGCCCCGCCGGGCGGCCGTCCTCGGTCTCGCCGTGGAACAGGGCGTCCAGGGCGTCTGCGGAATACGCGGCCAGCGGCGTGGACAGGGTGAAGCCCCAGCGCTTGCCAAGGGCGGTCAGGGCGTCCCGGTGGCGCTCGAACAGCTTGGTGTTCTTCCACGGCAGCAGCGCGCCGGTGTTCAGCGACAGGCCCCGGTTGGGGGCCACCAGCGCGGGCTCGAAATATTCCACGCTGCCAAGACCCAGACAGCGCGGGCAGGCCCCCTGCGGGCTGTTGAACGAGAACAGCTGCGGGCTGGGCGCGGGCAGGCTGATACGGCAGGCCGGGCACACCGACTCCGTGGAGTGCACGATGTCGCGCCCGGCATTGGCCGCGCCGCCCTTCCCTTCGCCTTCGACCTTCCCGTCCTTCCCGTCCTTCACATCGGGGGGCAGGTGCACCACCAGCCGTCCGTCGCCGTAGCGCAGGGCCAGTTCCACCGAATCGGCCAGCCGCCCCCGGATGCCGTCCTTGATCACCAGCCGGTCCACCACCAAATCGATGGTGTGCTTGCGGTTCTTGTCCAGCGCGGGCACCTCGTCGATGCCCATGATGGCCCCGTTCACCCGCACGCGCACGAAGCCCTCGGCCTTCAGCTTCTTGAACCGGTCGAGGTGGGTGCCCTTCTGGTGCTCCACCAGCGGGGCCAGCACGATGCACCGGACGCCTTCGCCCAGGGCCAGGATGTCGGCGATGATCTCGTCCGCCGCGCGCGCCTCGATGGGCAGGCCGCACTGCGGGCAGTACATGCGCCCCAGCCGCGCCCAGAACACGCGCAGGAAGTCGTACACCTCGGTCACGGTGCCCACGGTGGAGCGCGGGTTGCGCGTGGCCGTCTGCTGTTCCAGCGAGATGGCCGGGGAAAGCCCCTCGATCTTCTCCACCTCCGGCTTGTCCATCTGGGGCAGGAACTGGCGGGCGTAGGCCGACAGCGATTCCACGTAGCGGCGCTGGCCCTCGGCGTAGACGATGTCGAAGGCCAGGGTGGACTTGCCCGAGCCGGAGGGGCCGCAGACCACCACCAGTTCGTCGCGGGGGATGTCGAGGGTGACGTTCTTGAGGTTGTGCTGGCGCGCTCCCTCGATATGGATGCAGGGCTTGCTCATGCGGTGGGTCTCGTGTGGGGCGGGCGGCCGGGGCCGCCGGAGCGTCGTGCGGGGACGCGCGGGTTGGAGTGGTGTTGGCGTGGGCGCGGCGGAAAATGCGCAGGCAAAGAAGTGCACCGCACGCGGCGCGGGGCGAACGCGCCAACGAGCGCCGTCGGCATGCGCCGGGCGCGATGTCCCCGGGTTTATCGTCGCGATAGGGGGTAAGATACGACATCCGGCGCGCGGGGCAAGTACCCGGCGCAAGATGGTCCGGCTGCCGTGGCGTGACGGGGGGCCGCCGGACTACATGAAAATGGACGCCAGCAACACCGCCGTAAGCAGCGCGGGCAGCATGTTGGCCAGCGGGATGCGCTTCAGTTCCAGCAGGTTGATGCCGATGCCGATGACCATCAGCCCGCCGGTGGCGGTCAGTTCGTTCATCACCGCCGGGCCCAGCAACGGCTGGAGCACCCCGGCGAACATCGTCAACGAGCCCTGGTAGATGAACAGCGGCAGCGCGGAGAACAGCACCCCCACCCCGTAGGCCGAGGCCAGGGCGATGGCCGCGAAGCAGTCGAGGATGGACTTGGTGAGCACGATGGTGCGGTCGCCGCGCAGGCCCTCGTCGAACGGGCCAAGAATGGCCATGGAGCCGATGCAGAACAGCAGCGTGGCGGTGACGAACCCGTCGGTGAAGCGCGGGTTGCCGGAGCGCAGCTTGGACTTCAGGGCCTCGCCCGCGCGGGCGAAGGCGTCTTCAAGCCGCAGCAGTTCGCCGATGATGGCCCCACTGAGAATGCTGAAGATCATCACCAGCGGGTTGGCGGTCTTGAAGGCCATCTGCATGCCGATGACCATGGTGCACAGCCCCAGCCCCTGAAACACGATGGCCCGCACGCGGTCGGGCAGGCGCGCGCCCAGCAGCATGCCCAGCGCGCCGCCGCCCACGACGGCGGCCATGTTGATGAGTGAACCGACGGGAAGAGTCACGATATGCTCCGTTTGTTGGAGCCCCGTGATACCCGAAACGAAAGGGACTTGGAAGCGGCTTTGCCTGCCATTTCGCGGCAGACGCTTCACCCCGCGCGGGCGCGCGCCGCAGTGGCGGCTGGATGGTGTTGCGCCTTCTCCCGCCCTGTCGCAACGGCGCTGCGCCGTCGGAACGCGTGATCCGGCTCACGGAAATTTCCCACGGTTCTGGCACGCTGCAAATGGACACGGCCCCGTGGCCCGCGTATCATGGTCACGCCGTCGCGGGCTGGCGACGGCGGCGAAAGAAGGAAGGAGTTCACCATGCATCGCATTCTGCGCGTTGCCGTACTGCTGGCGGCGCTGGCGGTGGCGGCCACGGGCGCGACAATGGGCGCGGCGACAGCCCGCGCGGCCGGGGGGCAGGTCACCGCGCTGGACATGTTCCGGATGCTGCCCGCCACCATCTTCGAGAACACGGCCGAAGGGCTGAGCGAAGAGGAAAAGCAGCAACTGGCCGACGAGGGCGAAACCGGTTTCTGGGCGGTCATCGAAAGCACCCCGGAACATTTCGAGGTGGGCGCGCTGCCCATGCTGGACACGCGGGTTTCGGTGCGGGTCTTCCGCGCCGACAACGGGGACACGCTGGCCGCCATGGGCGTGAAGAACGGTGAGGCCTGCGCGCTGGAACTGTGGCGCCGCAAGCCCGACGGCAGGCTGGCCCCCGCCGCCACGCCGGAGGAGCCGGACATCGCCGAATTCTTCGCGCCCGGCTACAAGCTGCCTCCGGGCACGAGCCCGTCCGTCATGCTCTGCCTTGGCGAAAATGATCTGGAAGCTCGCGCCCTGCTGTGGACCTCCACCGGCCTTGCGCAGGTGAAGTTCGACCACAGGGTGCTGTACCGCTGGAACGGCAGCGCCTTTTCCAAGGTGGTGCTGCCCGTCAGCGAACAGTAAGGGGACAGTAGGCGGACAGCAGGGCAGCAGCGCGGGGAAATTTTCCGGTCCTGCCCCGCGCCCTGCGCGGACGCGGCCCGGACACGTTCCAGCAGCCGTCGGCAGGCGCCTTTCCAAGCCACGGCGCAACCCGGCCCTTGACCGGACCATGCCCGCTGTGCCATAGCCCTTTCCCTACACCTGCCGGGATGGTGGAATTGGTAGACGCAGCGGACTCAAAATCCGCCGGTGGCGACACCTTGCGAGTTCGAGTCTCGCTCCCGGTACCAGAATGAAAACAGCGGCTTGCGCGCGCAGATGGAATGCGCGCGCAAGCCGCTGTGGCTTTTCTCGGACACTCCTGCCCCACCCCTGCCCCACCAGTTGGGTAAAACGGGTTTTTGCCGGTCCTCGTCCTGCGGGGTGGCGGCATGACCAAGCCCACGCCCAAAAAGGCGCAGGCGGCCAAGCCGACCAGCAAGCGCGCCACCCGGCCCGCCGCGCGCGGGCGCAAGGGCGACGTTGTTGTGGTGGAGCGGCAGTTGCCGGAGGTGCGCGCCGCGCTGCTGGACAGCCTGCGCTGCCGGGCGGCGTCCGGCCTGTGCCCCGGCGCGCCGTTCGACGCGCTGGTGTGGGAGGGCTGGTCATGGGTGCGTCCGCTGCCTGCCGATGCGGCATCGTTGGTCTTTGTCGATGACGACATGCCGCCCATGGACACCCCCCCGGTGGACGCCTACGCCGACGACCTTGCCATGCCGGATCAGGCCGACGAGGCCGCCGGTCTCCCGCCCGATTCCGCCGACGCGTCCGCGACCGGAGCATCCGGCTCCCCCCCCGCCAAAGCCCCGCGCCCCCGGTTCGAGCCGCCCCCGTTCCCCCCGCGCCACAAGGGCGTCATCCCCCGCACCGACGACGGCGCGCCGGACTACGACGCCCTGGCCGACATGGCCCGCGACGACATCGCCACCGAGCGCCAGTGGGCGTGGGAGTGCGTGCGCGGCAAGGACGCCCACGACGGCAGCAAGGTCTACGACCCCGGCCATACCGACGCCCCACCCCTGCTGGAGCCGTGGGCGGCCATGCATCCGGAGCGGTTGCCCGTCGAACGCCCCGACCTGTTCACCATGCACGAGAAGCGCAAACGCAACCAGTTGGGCGATGCGGAACTGTTCCGCCTGCGCGCGGAAGGCCTGTTCATGTACGACTGGTCGCGCGGCAAGGAAGGCAAGGGCGAATGGATGCAGTATGACGGCATCTGCTGGAAGCCGGACGAGCAGCATGACGTGATGGGCGAAGACGTGGGCGTCATGGCTGTGGCGGACTGGTACGACAGCGCCGTTTCGGAGCAGATCGCGGAAGGACAGGATAAGATCATCAAGGCATGCGCGCGCGTGCTGGAAAAGATGCAGGCCGAAAACGCAGACGAAGAAGCAATCACACGGGCGCAGGAATCGGAAACCCGGCTGCTCCGCAAGTACAATTCCACCCTCGTGGACGCCCTGGAACGCCGCGCCTCCGGCATGCGCACCAGGTCGCGCGCGTCCGAGGTGCTGGCCGTGGCCGCCAACGGCTGCCGCGCACTCTCCACCACCGGCAAGGAATGGGATGTGAACCCCATGGTGCTGGCCTGCCCCAACGGCATCGTGGACCTGGAAACGGGCCGCCTGATGCGCGCCCGTCCGTCCCAGATGATCACCCGGCGAGCAGCATTCGAGTACCGGGGCCTGTCCACCTGCACCGCCCGGTGGGAAGCGCACCTGCACAAGGTGCTCTGCGGCGACCTGGCGCTCATCGACTACTTCGGCCGCGTCATGGGCTACAGCGCCACCGGCCTGATGGACAAGAAGGAAATGTACTGCCTCTGGGGGCCAACGGCGGACAACGCCAAGTCGGCCACCATGGCGGCCATTACGGCCACCCTCGGCGAGTACGCCCGGTCGGTGAAGGTCAACGTGCTGCTGGAGGACGGGCAGAAGGGCAGCGGCCCCAACCCGGAACTGCTGGCCCTGAACGGCCCCCGGCTGGCCGTGGCCAGCGAACCGAAGCGCAGCGCATCCTTTGCGCTGGAGATGATCAAGGCCATCACCGGCGGCGACGAAATCAACGAACGCGGCCTGTACGCGGACGCGCTGCCCTTCAAGCCCAGGTGCAAGCTGTGCATGCACACGAACTTCATCCCCAACATCAAGGACGCCGACCGGGCCTTCCAGAAGCGGCTGCGCGTGCTGCCGTTCAAGGCGCAGTTCGTGACGGACGGCGCCCTGGTCGATGAATCCCGCTACATCTACAAGGCCGTGCCCGGCCTGCTTGCCAAGTCCATGGACCAGTACGGCCCGGAAATCCTTGCGTGGCTGGTGCGCCATGCCCGCCAGTACCTGCGCGACCAGGACCTGACCCCGCCCCGCGTGGTGGCGGAACTGACCAAGGACGTGATCGAGGATCAGGACCTGATAGGCGAGTTCGTCGGGTTCTGCTGCGAGGTGGGCGAAGACCGCAAGGAGCAGGCCAAGAACCTGCACAGGGCCTTCCGCAACTGGTGCATCAAGGAAAAGGACATGCAGGAAAAGCACGTGATGAACCACAAGGCGTTCGGGTCGCTGATGTTGCAGCGCCCCGAATTCGAGCGGCGCAAGACCAACGGCGTGTACTGGTACCACGGCCTGTGCCCGCGCGACCAGTGGTTGAAACTGGATGAAGGCAATACGGAGTAGGAGGGCGCATGGGATACGCAGGAAAACACCTTTCGCCGGGCCAGTGCGAATCCATCGCGCGCAGCCTGTTGACGGACATGGCCCCGCATCCGACCGGGAAAGTGGGCTACGGGGCGCGCTGCCCCATGCACACCGAAGGAACCACGTCCAACTACAGTTTCTTCTACAATCCGGAGGACGACTGCGGGCACTGCCACAGTTGCGGCAACCACATCGACCTGATCGGCATCTTCAACTTGGTCAACGGGCGTGACGAACAGGATCCCGACGGATTCAAGGAATTCTGCGAACGGTACGCGCCGGAAATCCTGGGCAAGGGCGGCGCGCCCCGCCAGCCCGCCGCGCCGCGCAAGCCCGTGGACTGGACGCCACGGCAGACCCCGCCCGCGCCGGAAACGTGGGTGCAGCGCGCCGAGCGCTTCGTGGCCAAGCGCGCCGCAACGCTGCTGGACACCCCCTACGCGCTGGAACAGCTGGCCCGCTGGGGCATCACGCCGGAAACGGCCAGGGCGTGCCGCATCGGCTGGGTGGAGGAGAAGCGCTTCTACCACTACCAGAACTGGGGCCTTGAGCCGGTGCTGAAGCCGGACGGCAGGCCCAGGAAAATCTACGCGCCCGTGGGGCTGGTGTTCCCCTGCTACTCCGGCGGCGTGCTGCGGCGCATCAAGATTCGCGCCGACAACCCCGGCGAGGGCGAACTGCGCTACCGGGCCATGGAGGGAGGCGACGCCAGCTACGGCATCTGGGGCCGGGCCGACAGCCCGTTCTGGATCGTGGTGGAGACGGAGCGCGACGCCATCCTGTGCTGGCAGGAACTGCGCCGGTACGGGTTCGGGGCCATGGCCACGGGCAACGCATCCCTCGCTCCCGATCCGCACGCCCACGCCATCCTTTCCCGCTGCGAGTGCGTGGTGAACGCGCTGGACAACGACCATGCCGGGGCGCGGGCGTCGTGGGGATTCGCCACCGAGATGGAGAAATTCCGCTGGTCCGTGGCCTACCCGCACTCCATCCGCTGGCTGGTGCCCGGCGTGGTGGGTAAGGACGTGGGCGACCTGCCCGGCGCGGGCATCGACGTGTGGGAATGGCTGCGGCGCGGCCTGCCCATGTGGATGGTGGCCGCCTGCCTGCGCCACGCGGAAAAGTGGGACCGCCGCACCGAGGAACAGCGCGGCGACGCCCCGCCGGAAACGACGGCCCCGCCGGAAGCCCCGGCCGCCGTGCTGCTGGAATGGCCGTCGCCGGACGTGCTGGCCGCCATCCCCGCTCCCGATGGCTGCGGCCCGTGGACCTACCAGCACATCCTGGCCTCGGCCGCCGAATTCGGCCTGCGGCCGGAGGTGCGGGGAACGGAAATCCGCCTGGCGTACCGCGAAGGGTACGCGCGCAAGAGCGACGAGGTGGAATTTCTGCTGGACCTGATGCAGGGCGACCCGCGCATCGCGGACATGCTGCGCGGCGCGGCGAGGGCGCAGGAGGTGCTGGCGTGATCACCGCGTCCGAATGCGAACTGTACGACGACCTCGTGGAGTGGATGGGGCCTGACCGCCAGCTGGCCCAGGCCGTGGAAGAGTTCTGCGAGGCCGCCGTGGCCATCCGCCATCTGCTGCGCAACCGGCCCCACGCCCTGCACGAGGTGCTCAAGGAACTGGCCCAGGCGGACATCATGACGCGGCAGGCCGTGCGCCTGCTGGGCGCGGAGGACCGCATGGCCGTGGTCCGCGCCGGAGAACTGGCCCGCCTGCGCGAACGTCTGGACAACGGAGAACTGGCGTGAGCGACGATGCCGACATCCTGCACTCCACCAACCAGGTGAAGGATTTCCTTGTGGCGCAAGGCTTCAGGGTTTCCTACGGCAAGGTGCGCGACGACATCGCCCGCGGCGCGCTCAAGCCGCGCCGGGGGGGCGGCTACACCCGCGCCGCCGCGCTGGCCTACGCCAAGGCCAACATCGCCCGGCGTACCGTGGACCCGGCCCCGGTGGCCGACGCCCCGCGCGGCGCGCCCGTGGAAGGCGGCGCGGCGGAACGCCGCACCAGCGCCGACGCGGAACTGAAAGAGATTGGCGCCATGCGCGCCCGCTTCAACTTCGCCCGCGAGATGGGCAGGTACACCGAAACCGTTACCGTGGAAGCGGAGCTGGCCGCCCGCGCCAGGGCGTTCCGCCTGGGTCTGGAAAAGTTCGGCAGCGATGCGGCAACCCAGACGGCGGCCATCTTCGGTGCAGACGGCAAGCATGCCGCAGAGCTGGCGCGCCGCCTTGGCCTGCCGGACGGCACGGACGGGGATGCCGTGCGCATCATCGTGGACTTTGCCCTGTCGCGGGCGCCGGCCTTTACCCGGCGTTGGCAGCGTCAGGTGGAAGGCTTTCTGGACGCCTACGCCACCGAGACATGGTGGACGGACGAAATGCGCGATGCGTGGGACAAGTACCAGCAGAACAAGGACATGGAGGTGCCCAGTGTCTGATGCCTTCATGCAGGAAGTAGCCCGCCGCGCCGTGTCCGGCCTGCCCCCGGTGCTCTTTACCCCGTCCGAGTGCGAGGTGTTCCGCGCGCCCCTGCGCATGTCGTCCTATGACTGGGCGTGCCGCAACATGCGCGTTGTGGCGGGCAAGTACAAGGGCCAACTGTGGTCGCCCCATGCATCGCCGCAGGCGCGCGGCATTCTGGACGTGCTGGACCGCCCCCACGTGCGCGAGGTTTTCTACATCGCCAGTTCGCAGGCCACCAAGACCACCACGGTCATGGCATGGATTTTCGCGGAGCTGGTGCGCCGGATGGATAACGTGGGCTTCGGCAGGCCGGACATGGATTCCGTGCGGCGTTTCTTCATCCAGTACGTCCACCCCTATTTTCGGGCCATTCCCGCGTTGCGCGCCATGCTGCTGCGCGGAGAGGACAGCCTGAACAACTTCGACGTGGCCCTGAAGGGTGACGCCAGCCTGCTCTCCATGTGGTCCGGGTCGGATTCCAGCATGCGGTCCATATCCATGCCCATCATCTACCTGGACGAAGAGGATGCCTTTGCCGACGACACGGCGGCCACCCGCATGATGGAGCGCGCCGACAGCTACCACATGTTCGAGCTGTCCAAGATCATCCACACCTGCCGTCCGGAAGGCAGCGAGGAAAAGTCGCGCATCTGGTCCGCCGCAAGACAGCGCGCCCAGGCGTGGATGCACTACGAGGCGCGCTGCCCCGTCTGCCACGAGTATCAGGTGATGGAGCACGCCAACATCGTGCCCGTGGACGGCAGCCACGATCCGGGGCGCATCCTGTCCGAAAAGCTGGCCCGCTACCAGTGCCAGCATTGCCGCGCCCTGTGGACGGACGCAGCCCGCGACATGGCCGTGGTCAACGGTCGTTGGACGGCCAAGTACGGCGACGTGGAAACGGCAACCGTGGTGGCCTTTCACTTTCGCGCGTGGGAATCCACCTTTGTGGAGCTTTCGCGCGTGCTGTCCAAGTGGTTTGCGGCTCAAGGCAGCCCCAAGGAAAAGCAGGCCTTCGACAACAACGAGTGCGCCAAGCCGTACACCTTCGTGGAAGTGGAAACCAGCGAGAAAAAGCTGGCGGAATGCATCACGCCCCATCTGCCGCAGGGCGTTGCGCCGGAGTGGGCGCTGGCCCTCACCCTGTCGGTGGACATGCAGAAGGACTACTTCCTGTGGTCCGTGGCCGCGCACGCCGTGGGGCCGGAGCGCATGCACATCCTGGACTACGGGCGCTGCCAGACCTGGGACGAGTTGCGGGCCACGGTCTTCGAATCCCGCTACCCGGTGGGCGACACCGGGCGCGACATGGGCATCTGGCGCGCCGCGCTGGACACCGGCGGCGGCAGGAACAAGGACGAGGACGTGACCCGGCCCATGCAGGCGTACAACTGGCTGCTGGCCCAGCGCACCGGGGTGATCTGCGGCACCAAGGGGCAAAGCCGCTACAGCCCCGGCGTGTTCGTGAAGGACGCGGTCATCGACACCCTGCCCAACGGCAGGAAGATGGACAGCCCCTACGTGCTGAAGATGCTGGACACCGACAGCTTCAAGCGGCTGATCTTCTGGCGGGTGGACGAAGGCCGGACGGAAGAGCCGCTGACCTTCCACGCCCGGACCGACAGCGACTACCTGAAGCAGGTGGCCAGCGAACGGCTGGAAAAGGTGCGCGGCGAGGAAAAGTGGGTGCGCCACCGGGCCAACCACTACCTGGACTGCCTGGTGGGGCACCACGCCATGGTCCACTGGCAGTGGAAGCCCAGCCTTGCCCAGCTTGCCCAGTCTGCCCGCGCGCGCGACGACGCGCCGCCCCCGCCCAAGCCGCAGGAAAACCCCTACACCGGGGAGGTGGAATAGCCATGGGAGTGCAGGAAGTGGTGACCGTGGCCATGGCCAGGGCGCAAGATGCCGTGGACTACATCCCCCGCACCGGCGCCACCTGCCCGGTGTGTGGCGCGCAGCGCTTGCGCGTGGTGTGCACCAAGCCGTGGATAGGCAACGTGCGGGTGCGCTTTCACCGCTGCACCAACCCGGCCTGCGTCATGGGCAAGTTGGGGTTGTCCATCAAAAGCGTGCAGGATGGGTAGTCAAGACCTGTCTGGTTTCAGGATATCCATGTTGTCCAGCAGGTCCTGCGCGAATTCCGGCTCGTTGCCGTAGGCCCAGCGGCGTTCCACGATGTTGTATCCGTAGTCGAGGCTGGATGTGTAGATGTTGACCCACTCGCTGTCCATGCTCTTGCGCACCGCAAGGTGCCCTACCGGTTCAAAGGCCCCGTCCGGATGTCCTATGACAAGGGCTTCCGTCTTCTCACCGATGGGTATTCCACTGTCATCAAATGCGAAATGGCATATCATGTCTTCAAAGGGCTTGAGCGCTGCGGGAAGCGCCACGCCTGTCTCCTCGAAGAACACGTTGAGGTGCTTGCAGAGGCGGCACGGATTGTTTTTCGGGTATGCGCTCCGGCGCTTGGACCAGTCCGGGCAGGTACAGGTCTGGTTGTTCACGTCCAGCGTGTACTGCACATCTGCATCTGTGCTGCTCTTGCAGGTGATGCGCATGCCCTCCAATTCCGGGTGCGGCGCTGGCCGGGCGGGCTGCCGGGTGTTCGGCCCAAGGTTTTGCTTACGCTGCGCGCCTCGTTTCTTGCCGGAAGAGGTCTTTTCGTGGACCACGAGTGCCAGAAGAATCAGGCCGAAAAAGATGGTCAGGACGACATTCGATATGGTCACGGTCTCCCTCCTGTTCCGGCTGGCCGTTACCAGAAAAACGCGGCCTGCGGCAACGGGTGATATTTCCTGCCCTTGGCGAGGGGTGCACGGTCTGGTAACGGGTTGTCGAAATCAGTTGCCCGCAGGCGTGCGGGTACATCGGCAACAATGTATCGGAGGTGGCGTCATGCGGAACATCGTCGTTTTGCTTTTTATGGTCATGCTTCTGGTGGGTTGTGTACAGCAGTCGGCATACTATCAGTCGTCCCCACGGTTCGTTGACAAACCCGCGCCTGCGCCCATCCCCACCGATCTCCCGCCGCTCTCCGAAAAGTGGCAGCAACAGGTGATGGACCAGAACAAGGACGGATTCAAAGATCCGGACTCCCTGAAATGGCGATTCATTGGCGAGCCGTTCCCCTGCTCGATGCGGATGTGGACATTTTACGATTACAATTACAGGCCACTTCAGAATGGTCACTGCGGGTATGTCGGCATCAACGGTAAGAATTCGTATGGCGGATATACGGGTGAACAGTTGTATTACTATCTGATCAATGGAGATTCCTACTCCACTGTTGTGCGCCATGATCCTCGCGGCGGGATATACTACGTCACCAATCCGCCCATGGACAAATAGGCCAGCATCGGCTGGCGTTGACAAGTTCTGTCCCGTAGGGCAATGCTGGCTATGCGTGTTCACTAGGGGTGCCCTCCGCCCCTAATCGGAGGGTTCGCCGTTTCTGGCGGCGAACATGACCATTCCTGCGAATTGACGCCCGTGGTGCACCCATCGGGCGGCAGTCCGGGCTCCAAGGTTCCCATCGTCGTGAGGCGTTGGGGTGCTCCCTAGTGGCACACGCAAACCTTGGAGCCCTTTTGCGTGTGGGCTCTAAAATGCGCAACACTAGGAGGCCCATGATGAACGGTGAAGGCGAACACGACCCCACGGTGACGGAAGTGCGCAACGATTTGCACACGGCCATGCACGATCTGCGCGTGCCCCTGGAAGCGCTGCTGGAAGTGCTGGACAAGGACCGCTACCTGAACCTGCGGCTGGTGCTGCACGCGCTGCTGCGCGACATGGAGGCCATGACCGAAGACCTTTCCGGCGCGCTGTGCGGGGCCGGGGTGGACGTGACCGTGGTGCAGAGTACCCGCGACGGCCGGGTGAGGCGCATAGAGGTGGCCGCGCATGGCGTGGCCGCAGCCTGCCGGGTGGCCCACGACGCCGCCCCGGCGGACATCCAGTAGAGGGTTGCCATGGAAGCGCAACTGATACCCTTTGCCTTTGACGACAACATGCTGCGTGGCTTTCTTGATGATGGCGGCAACCCGTGGTTTGTGGCCAAGGATGTGTGCAATGCCCTTGACCTGACGGACACGAACAAGGCGCTCCTCGGGCTTGATGCAGACGAGAAGCGCGAACACGAAGAGTATTCGGGTTCGGGTCGCAAGCCGCTCATCGTCTCCGAATCCGGCCTGTACTCCCTCGTCTTCCGCAGCCGCAAGCCAGAGGCCAGGCGGTTCCGCAAGTGGGTGACGGCGGAAGTGCTGCCCACCCTGCGGCGCACCGGGCGCTACGCCGTGCCGGGGGCGGACGCGTCCCGCGAATCCATACTCGGAGAAATGCCGGAAGAAGCCCGCCGCCTGCGGCCTTCGGTGCGGGCCAACGTGCTGAACTGCGCGGTGCGGGTGGCCAACATGTCCGGCGGCGCGGCAGAGGTGGACGCCCTGTTCCGCAAGTACTGCATCATGGTGGGCGGGGCCGTGTCCCTGGAAGCCCTGCCGGTGGCGCAGCGCCGGGACGCCCTTGCCGTGGAGCAGGAGGAGCACGCCTACCGGCTGGTGAGGGAATGGACGGAAGAACTGCGCATGCAGGCGGCGGAACCCTACAAGGGCCGCAAGATGCAGGCCGCCGTGCTGCACCGCGACTTCTGCGCCTGGTGCGACGCGCGCGGGGTAAAGCCCGTCAACCACCGGCGGTTCGGCCAGTCGTTGCAGCGCCTGTTCCGCAAGTCCCGCGTGTGCGGCACCGTGCACTACTGGCTGAACTACCCGGTCAGGAGATAGCCCGCGATCTCCGCGCGCATGCGGGCTACGATCACCAGGGGTATAGAAACTATCTACCCCCTGCTCCCCGCGATCTTCGCGCGCATGCAGACGGCGATGGGGGTCGGAATTGCCGACCCCATGGGAAGAGCACCCCCCGTTGCTCACACAGGGCGGCTCCGGAAACGGGGCCGCCTTTTACGCGCTGTTTCCGCAAATGTCAATGAAGTCGAGACTACCCGTAGTATTTGACTACCGGTAGTCTCTACCTCCTTCCCTTCGCATTTTTCCACGGTGTACTTCGCGGGAAAACGTACCCTGCAACCGCAACGCGCGGGGGTTTTCCGTGACAGTCGCACAGCTTCAGGCCCGTCTTGACCTGTACCTTGCCGCAGAGGCAGCCATCCTTACCGGCAGCCAGAGCTGGGAGGTGGACGGCGCGTCCTTCACCAAGGCCGATCTGTCCGCCATCCGCAAGGCCATTTCCGAACTGGAAGCCTCCATATCCGCCGCGCAGCGCGGGGGCGGGGGCTTTTCCGCCGTGCAGGTGGTGTTCTGATGCGCGCCGGGGAAGCGCTGCACAACGCCGTCACCGGCGTGGTGGGCGGGCTGCTGGGCGCGTTCTCGCCCGGCGCCGCCCTGCGGTACCGCCAGGGCCGCGCGGCCCTGCTCTCCTACGCGGCGGCCACCCGCAAGGGGCCCAACGCCCGCTGGAACCCCCGCGACATCCACCCCGACCTGATGAACGTGCGCGACCGCCGCCTTGTGCAGGCCCGCGCGCGCGACCTGGTGCGCAACAACCCCAACGTGGCCGGGGCCGTCGAAAAGATCAGCAACAACGTGGTGCACACCGGCATCGTGCCGCAGGCCCAGCTGCGCGACAACGCGGGCAGGCGGGACAAGGCGGCCAACCAGCGGGTGGAAGACGACTTCGCGCGCTGGGCCGACGCCGTGAACCTGTGGGAATTGCAGGAACTGCACTGCCGCCACATGTGGACCGACGGCGGCTACCTTGCCCACTTCCACCTTGACCGGGCGCTGCTGCGCCGGGGCCTTGTGCCGCTGGGCTTGGAACTGCTGGAGTACGACCAGCTGGACCGCAGGATGCACGGCCGCCTCGCCAACGGCAACGTGGCCCGCTGGGGCACGGAGTACGACGCCTCCGGCCACCCCGTGGCCCGACACGTGATCCCCTGCAACCCCGGCGACGACCTGCTGCCCGGCCTGGCCGAAAGTTTGCGCATTCCCGCCGCGTGGATTCCGCTGGTCATGCGGCGCACCCGCATCAACCAGACCGTGCCGGTCAGCTGGATGGCGGCGGCCATCATGACCATGCACAATTTTTCGGAATACCAGTCGTCGGAGCAGATCGCCGCGCGCCTGGCATCCGCATTCGGGGTGTTCGTCACCCTGCCGTCGGAAGGCGCGGGCAACGACCTGAACGGCAATCCCATCGGCAGCATCGGCGCCATCGCCGGGGGCAGGACCACCGACGGCAAGATCATCGGCCCGGAACGGTTCATCGGCGCCGGCAGAATCGACACCATGCCCGCCGGGGCAAAGATCGAAATCGCCCAGTACGACCGCCCCGGCACCACCTACGAACCGTACTCGCAGGTGACCCTGCGCAGCGGTTCCACCGTGTTCGGCATGTCCGCCGAAGCATTTTCCAACGACTATTCCGACGCCTCGTATTCCAGCGTGCGCCAGGCGGTGCTTGAAGAGCGCCGCAGCTACCGCGTGCAGCAGCAGTTTCTGGTGCGGCGGTTCATGGGCCCCGCGTGGGCCATGTGGTGCGACATGCGCAGCCTGTTCGGCCTGGGCGCGGAAGGCCCGGTCATTCCCGTGCGCTGGCAGACCCCCGGCTGGGAATGGGTGGACCCCACCAAGGACGCGCAGTCCGCCGAAAAGCGGCTGGCCCTTGGGCTGGACGACCGGCACAGCCTGTGCGCCGAACGCGGGCGCGACTTTGACGACGTGCTGGAAATGCAGGCCGAAGAGGCCGAAGCCATGCGCGCCAAGCGCCTGAACCCGGAACCGTGGAACAAGGCGGGCGGCAACGGCAGCGACCCTGGCGCGCTGCCGCCCGGCGATGATGGCGGCGACCCCGAAGACGACCTTGATGATGACGACGCGGCGCGGCCCGCCCGCCAGTAGGAGCATCCATGGGCAAGAAGAAGAAAGGCGAGAGCAAGCAGTCGTTCCTGCGCCGGTGCGTTGCGGAACAGCGCGCCGCTGGCGCGTCCGACGTGAAGGCCATGTCCACCTGCGCCGGGCAGTGGAAGGCCGAAATGGCGGATGCGGATGACGACGCCACCCGCCTGACCGGCGGGGCCATCACCGTGCAGCTTGCCGAAGGCGATGCCAGCGCGGACGCCGCAGCGCGCTTCGCCATCCTCGCCTACACCGGCAAGATCATCGACTGGGGCTGGTGGCGCTTCATCATCGACCTGAAGGGCATAGAGGCCAAGTCCGCCTTCCCCGCGCTGCGCGAACACGCGCGCGACCGGGTGGTGGGCGCCTGCACCGAGTGGAAGGTGGACGCCAACGGCATGCATGTGCTGGGCGACTTCAGCCGGGCCACCCCGGACGCTGCGGAAGTGCTGGCCCTGTGCCAGGAAGGATTCCCCATGCAGGCCAGCGTGGGCATACGCGGCCTTGCCATCGACTACGTGGAAAAGGGCCAGACCAGGAAGGTGAATGGCATCACCGTGGATGGCCCCTGTGAAATATGGACCAAGTCCGTCGTGCAGGAGGTCTCGTTCGTGAGCCTCGGCGCCGACGACGACACCGCCGCAATCGTCATGGCCGAACAGGTTGACGGTGCGGACAACCCCCTCACGGAGGACGCGATGAAGATGAACAAGCATTTGCGCGCGCTTCTGGTGCGCATGGGCCTGTCCAAGGACGCCACCGACGAACAGGCCCTGGCGTTCCTGAAGGAAATGGGTCCGGAAGGCGAGGAACTGGCCGCCCGGTTTACCGGCAATGACGGCCAGCAGGGCGGCGATGCTGCCCAGCTTGCCGCCCCGGTGGACGTGGACGCCAGCGTGCGCGCCGCCCTGAAGGACGAAAGCGCCAGGCGCGACGGCATCAAGGCCTTTACCCGCAAGCTGGGCCTGCCCGTGGAACTGGGCGACGAGCACGAGCAGAAGGGCACCAGCCTTGCCGCCTACAAGGAAATCGCCATGGAAAAGGCCCTTGCCGCCAACCCCCGCCTTGCTGGCTTCGAGTCCGGCACGGACGAATCGGACAAGTTCCGCCCCCTCGCCGCCGAGGGCATCTACCTGCGCGCGGGCGGCAAGGTGGAAAAGCCGCAGGACGGGGCCCGCGAGTTTCGCGGCATGTCCATGATCGGCCTGGCCCGCCTGTGCCTGGAACGCGCGGGCAAGACCGTGCGCGGCCTGTCCGACGCCGAAGTGGCCAAGATGATCATGCAGCCCAACCTGCGCCTGACGGCTCCCAGCGTTTCCGACTTCGCCAGCGTGTTCATGGACGTGGCCAACAAGCGCCTGCTGGCCGCCTACAACGAGGCCCCGGCAACCTGGCGTTCGTGGGTCAACGTGGTGACCGCCAGCGATTTCAAGACCATGTACGGCATCAGCTTGTCCGAGGCCCCCACCGTGGCGCTGGTGAACGAGCTGGGCGAGTACAAGGAAACCAAGCTGTCCGACAGCCAGGAATCCTACACCGTTGGCAAGTACGGCATGATCATGGGCCTGTCGTGGGAAATGATCGTCAACGACGACCTGCGCGCCTTCGCCCGCCTGCCCCAGCTGATGGGTGCTTCCGTCCGGCGCAAGCAGGCCGACGTGATCTACGCCCTGCTCACCAGCAACCCCACCATGAACGACAACAAGGCGCTGTTCCATGCCGACCGGGGCAACCTGGAAGGCACCACCAAGACCGCGCCCACCTCCGCCAGCCTTTCCGCCGCCCGTACGGCCATGCGCAAGTTCAAGGGGCCCAAGGGCGCGGTGCTGGACATCCAGCCGCGCACCATCCTGATCCCGCTGGAACTGGAAACCTCCACCGAAATCCTGCTGCGTTCCGCCGCGCTGCCGCAGGCCGACATGTCCTCCGGGGTCCACAACCCGTGGGCCAACCGGTTGCAGCCCATCGCGGAACCCCGCCTGTCCGCCAATTCCGCCACCGCCTGGTACGTGGTGGGCGACCCCTCGCAGATCGACACCATCGAAGTGGCCTTCCTGGACGGCCGCGAAGAGCCGGAAGTGTTCGAGGACGAAAAGTTCGAGGTGGACGCCATCCGCTACAAGGTGCGCAACGTGTTCGGCGCGGGCGTCATGAACTGGCGCGGGTTCTACAAGAACCCCGGCGCGTAACGGCGGCCTGAATCCGCAGCCATCTGAAAGGAGAACATCATGGCTCTGAACCGTATCCAGAAGGGCGACATCATCGACTACACCAACGGCGGCAGTGCGGCCATCGCATCCGGTCAGGTGGTGGTCATCGGCACGCTGGTCGGCGTGGCGCTGGTGGACATCGCCGTGGGCGAAACCGGCAGCGTGGCCATTGCCGAAGTGTTCGAGGTGCCCAAGGCCAGCGGCGCCATTTCGCAGGGCGCTGCCGTGTACTGGGACGCCGATGGCAACCCCGTGGACGGCACCGCCGGTACCGGCGCGGCAACCACCACTGCCGACGGCAACACGCTGGCGGGCAAGGCCTTTGTCGGCGCGGCCAGCAACGCGGGCAGCCTTGTGCTGCTGTTGAACGCCTAACCTCCAGACCGTTTCGCCTGATCCCCTACCCTCTGCTTCAGGGCCGCCGGGTTTTTCCCGGCCCGGCGGCCCACCCTGAAACGAAAGGAGACGCCAGTGCACGAAGACTTCGCGGGCCACATCGCACGGATGTTTCAGGGCCTTGGCGACGGCATCCAGTTCAAGACGGGCTGGGCGTTCGTGTTCGGCGTCATCGGGTCCGCCATGGGCGGGGTGTGGCCCCTGTTCGTGCTGCTGGTGCTGCTGCTGATTCTCGACTTTGTGTTGGGGTTCTGGCGGGCCGGGCGCACCACGGGGTGGAAGCGCAGCAAGGTGTGGGCTGGCGTGCTGAAACCCGTGTTCTACGTGCTGGCCGTCATTGTCATGGCCCTGGTGGAAGAAGCCCTGGCGCAATCCGCGCCGTTCCGCCTGCCGGTGCGCGACCTGTTCGTGGGGTACCTGTGCGTCAACGAGGGGCTTTCATGCCTCGAACATCTTTCGTTCTTCGGTGTTCCCGTGCCCGCGTCCATCCGCGAGAGGCTGCGCGAATACCGGGAAACCCTGTGCGCGCCCCACGCGCCCACGCGGCAGGACAGGAGGTAGCCATGCCCACCACCCCCGTCATCGAACAGCTCATCGTCAAGGTCGCCACCGACCACGGCCTGCCGCCCGCACTGGTGCGCGCCATGGTCATGGTGGAGTCCGGCGGCGACACCTTCGCCACCCGGTACGAGCCCGGTTTTTTCGCCCGCTACGTGGAAAAGGACGGCAGCGTGAAGGCCTTTGGCACGTGCACCATCCATACCGAACGCCGCCTGCGCGCCACCAGCTTCGGCCTCTTGCAGGTGATGGGGCAGGTGGCCCGCGAGCGCGGCTACCTTGGCCCGTACCTGACCGCGCTGTGCGACCCGGCCACCGGGTTGCAGTTCGGCTGCCTGCACCTGGCCGCCTTCCGCCGCCGGTTCGCCGGGCTTGGTTGGGACGCCGTGTGCGCCGCCTACAATGGCGGCGCGGGTGCGGTGCTGGGCAGGACTGAATTCCGCAATCCCGAATACCCCGCCAAGGTGCTGAAGGCGCTGGGCGGCACGTGGCCCGCGTAGGGCAGGAGGGCATCATGAAGCGCATCATCACCCTGTGCCTTGCCGCCATGGTCGCCGCCCTGTTGGCCATCAGCATGGGCCCGGCCGTATCCGCAGCTGCGGACCGCACCCCTCCCAGCGACGAAATGACGCTGATCTACGGAAAGGACACGGTCATTTCCGGCCCGGAATTCCACGGGTCGCTCATGTCCATGGCCCGGGCGCTTGCGGAAAACGGCTGCGCCGACCCCGCCATGGCCGACAGGATTTTCAGCGTGTGGAGCAGAGACCACAAGGCGCACGACACGGCACTGCTGGGGACGCTGGAACTGGTGTACGCCCCCGGCGCCGCGGCCCTGACCATTGGCGACCACCAGCGCATGCTGCTGGACCTGGTCGCCATGCTGGACGAGCAGGAGCCGCTGCGCGCCATGGTGCGGCAGTTGGCCGGGCAGTGCATCACTCACACCGGCAACACATTCGGCAACTGAACCGGGCGTACCGCGCCCAGGAGGCCCCCATGAAGCGTTTCCGCACCCTGCTGCCCGTGCTGGCCCTGCTGCTGCTCATGCCCCTGCTGGGGATGCTGGGCGGCTGCGAGGACGGCAGTTTCGAATCCGACGCCTACAAGGCCCTGGTGGTGGCTGGCGCCAGCTACGACGCCACCATGTCCGCGCTGGCCGACGCCCACGGCAAGCAGCTGATCAGCGACGGCCAGTGGTCCACGGCCAAGGATGTCGCCCGCGTGTACTACGGGCTGTTTCACACCGCGCGCATCGGCCTTGCCGAGTACGTGCGCCTGCCGCCGGAAAAGCGGTCGGCGTCCGCGCGTGAAAAGGTGCAGTCCACACTGGCCGCCATGACCCTGCGGCTTGCCGAGCTGCTGTCCTATGCCCGGTCCATCGGGGTGGGCGTGCAGGCCATGACCACCGAGAAGGAGTAGCGCCATGCAGCAGATCATCATCACCGTGCTTGAACTGGCCCTGCGTCACGGCGTGCCCGCCATCCTCGACGCCGTGAAGCGCTGCGAGGGCGAGGTGACCGCCGAGAAGATCGAATCGCTGGCGGGTCTGGTGAAGGACCCGGACAGCTACGGGGAATAGGACGCCCATGAACATGAACGCCATGCTGATAGCGGATCACCGCGCCGTGCTGCGCGATGTGGGGGCAACCCCCGTCGCCGTGTCCGGAGCTGCTCCTGTTGACGCATGGGTGCGCGACCGGGGCGTGCGCCGCCTGCCCGCAGAGGTGGCGGAATACGCGGACGAGCGCGCCCGCTACGCCACGGTGCGCGTGGAGGCGGCATTGCTTGCCGCGCCGCCAGCATCCGGGGCCACGGTATCCTTTGCCGGTGCGGAATGGCAGGTGCGCCAGGTGCAGCCCATGGGCACGGCGGGCGCGCCCGCCCTGTACACCCTGCACTGCGTGGCGGGCGAAGTGTCGCGTTCCCGCACCTGGGGGAGGTCGTGATGGCCGGGCAGGTGGGCTACGTCCTCACGCCGCGCACCAACGCGGACGGCAAGGTGACCGGCTGGCGCAGGGACCCGTTCTTTTCGGACAAGGCGTCCATCCTGTCCGCCGCCGTGCAGAGCGATGCCGGGCCGTGGCTGTCGCACCTGGCCGCCCTGCTGCCCACGGAAGTGCACAAGGCCCTGGCCTCCGGCGGCTACCTCATGCAGAAACTGCTCCGCGCCGACATCGCCGCCGGCGGCCCCCCCGGCACCCACTGGCCGGAACTTTCCGACGTGCAGAAGTCCGGCAAGCTGGACCAGGCCAGGCGCGGCGCCAGGCGCGCCCGCAAGCGCAGCCGCTTCTTCGGCAGGCTGGCCCAGGCCATCGGCTATTACCGCTACCCGTTCCCGCGCATGCGGGTTGACATCGGCTGGCTGTCGGCCGCCGCGCAGCACTATGGCTACATGTTGCAGCGCGGCACGCGCACCCCGGTCACCCGCAAGATGGCGGGGCTGTTCAAAGGAGTGTTCGGCTGGTGGCCGCGCAAGCGCAGCATGGACATGCCCGCCCGGCCGCTCATGGAACCTTCGCTGCGGGCCCACGCCTTCGAACTGCACGCGCACATGGAAAACCGCGTGGCGCGCTACCTTTCGGCGTCCGAGCGGTGGCTGCAGGAAACCCGCAGCAACAAGAGCAAGTACGCGGACAGCCTGCGCGGCCCCATGGGCGCCGGGGCGTCCGCCGGCACGGGAGCACGCGCATGACCGGCTGCGAACTTGTGGACATCTGGGCGCAGGCCATCGTGGCCGCCGACGACTTTCACGACTGGTGCACGGAAACCTTCGGCTCCACCGTCAAGATTTTCGTGGGGCTGGACGAGGCCCGCAGGCCGGGGCGGGACGACGCCCCCTACGTGCTGCTGCACCCCCTGGGCGACGCGCGCGGGCCGGAGGCGGAATTCCAGGAATGGGGGGTGTGGCTGTCCATGGGCATCTGCGCGCCGGAACGCGCGCCGGACGTGTCCGGCATGGTGGTCGCCGAGCCGGGCCTGCACCTCATGGACGGGGAGTTCTGCCCCCGCGTGCTGTCCATCCTGCACGAATCGGAACAGCCGCCCCACACCGGAGAGGGCGTCACCCTGCCCGGCAAGGGCGGCTACGTGCAGCGCGACGTGTCCCTTTCCCTGTCCGAGGAGACCGTACTGGGCCTTGGGCACAACGGCTGGCGGTAGCCGCCGCAACAATACGGAGGAACGATCATGGCAAAGCGCGCGCGCGGCTACCAGTCCACGCTGGTGCTCGGCTTCGAGGACGACTACCGGATTCCGCCGGAAACCCCGGCGGGCATCCTGCTGCCGTTCAACACCAACGGCCTCAAGTCCAGCCGGGAAAAGAACACCCCGGCCACCATCTTCAATTCCCGCAACCCGGTGGAGCCCTTCGACGGCAACACCACGGCCAGCGGGGACATCGTGGTGCCGCTGGACGCGGAGGCGTTCGGCTGGTGGCTGGCGGCGCTGTTCGGCGCGCCGGTGACCACGGGCGCATCCGCGCCGTACAGCCACGTGTTCAAGGTTCCCGACGAACAGCCTTCGTTCTGGGTGGAAAAGAAACTGGCCATCGCCTCTCCCGTCTACCCGCTGGTGGACGGCGTGAAGGTTGCGTCCATGTCCATTTCCGCAGGCGGCAGCGGCGAGGCCACCGCAAGCATCACCTGCGAGGGCGCCAACGAGACCATGCCCACCAGCCAGCGCGACGCCAGCCCCGTTGTCCCGGCCTTCGACCGGTTCTCCAACTTCATGGCCGCGCTGAAGGTGGGCGGAACCGAGGTGGCCGTATCCCCCGGCTGCACCCTGGAACTGGGGGCCGGACTGGACACCGGCGAGGACAACTTCTGCCTTGGCGGGGGCGGCATCCGGGGCGACCTGCCCGAGGGCATCATGTCCGTTTCCGGCACGGCGCGCTTCCTGTTCACCAGCGGCACGTTTCTCGACATGGCCATGAACGGCACGGAAACCAGCCTGGAACTGAAGTGGACCAAGGGCGCGAAAAGCCTGTCGCTGATGCTGAACGAACTCCAGTTCGCCCGCAACACCCCGGCCATCGAAGGCCCGCAGGGCGTCTCGCTGGAACTGCCCTTCCAGGCCTACCACCGGGCCCATGCCGCAAACAGCGTCATCGTGGCCACCCTCGTCAACAACACGGCGTCCTACGCCATCGGAGCCTAGCCATGCGGATCACCCTGCCCTGCACGAAGCAAACGGTAACGCTGCGCTCGCTGACGCGGGCGCAGGCCAAGGAACTGCTGCGCCTGGAGCGCGAACGGGCCGCGCTGGTCAAGGCGTCCTTGTCCGGCTCGGACGAGGAGCGCGCCGCCGCCCTGGCCGGGCTGGTGGAGGACCCGTTCCTGACGCGGCGCGAGGACATGACGGCCGGGCTGTACCCGGACATGAACCTGGACGCCATGGACAACCGCGACGCGGTCACGCTCATGGACGCCACCTACATGTACAGCCTTAACCTGCCGGAGAAAGAACTAAAAAACTTGTTCGGGTGTGGCGATGGCACACCGACTCCGACCGAGCCGCCTACTGCGCCGACTGCGTAGCCCTGGCCAAAGCCAGGGCGGAGATGGCGGGCAAACGGCCGCGCAAGCCGCCCTGCGGCCGCTGCTCCTTCCGCCGCCCCCGGCTGCTGCCGGAGAACGGCCCCCCCTTCGCCCTGTGGCTGGAAGTGTGCGGGCAATGGCGGGCGGGCTTCGGCGGGCGGTACGCCCTGGATTGGCCTGCGGTGTTCGCCATCGCAGAGCACCTCGGCTTCGAGCCGGACTGCCACACCTGGCCCAAGCTGCGGGCCCTTGAACGGGCCACCCTGGAAGACGACGAGAAACGCCAAAAGGACAGCCAGAACAAGGACGGCGCGTAGATGGCCAATCCCTCCACCCGCATCACGCTCATCGCCAACGATCAGGCCAGCCCGGTCATCCGCCGCGTGGGCATGGAACTGACCGGCCTGGGCCGTACGGCCCAGTCCATCGGCTCCATGTCCAGCCTGACCGGGTTCGGTCCGGGGCTCATGGCCCTGGCCAACCCCGTCACGGCGTTGACCGCCGGGTTTGTCGCCTTGCAGGCGTCGGCGCTGCGGGTGGACGATACCCTGCGCCGCACGGAAAAGTCCTTCACCGTCATCTACGGCAGCGCCAACATCGCGGTCGCGCGGATGAAGGAAATCCGCGACGAGGCCGACAGGCTGGGCGTTTCGTACATCGACCTGGCCGAGCAGACCAAGAAGTTCGACGCGGCAATCGCGCAGTCCACCCTGCGCGGGCAGGGGCAGAAAATCCTGTCCGCGTTCGGCGGGTACGGGGCCGTGTTGGGCCTGGATTCGCAGGGCATGAGCGCGGTCTACCGCGCCATCACCCAGATGGTGTCCAAGGGCAAGGTCAGCGCCGAAGAACTGCGCCTGCAACTTGCGGAACAGTTGCCCGGCGCGGTGCAACTGTTCGCGGAAGCGCTGGGGGTTTCCGAGCAGCAGTTGGACAAGATGCTGGAGAAGGGCGAGGTGGGCCTGAATACCCTGCTGAAGGTGGCCGACCTGCTGGAAAAGAAGTTCGGCGGCGACCTTTCGCGGGTGACGGACAACCTTGCCCAGAACATGGAACGGCTGGGCAACTCGTGGAACGACCTACTCCGCTTTCTGTCTGGAACGGACACGGCCAACTGGGCGGTGAAGGGCCTGACGCAGACCGTGAGAGAGTTCCTGGGGGTCATGTCCCAGTTCGCGCTGATGCGCATGGCTCTTGAGGGGGAGGTGAAGGTCAGTCCGGCATTCCTTGGTCTGACCCCGCAAAAATCCACGGAATTGCTTGAATATCTGAATACCTCGGGCGGGATTCAGGCCCGCATCGACTACCTGAAGGAAGTTCGGGGGGGCACGTTTGTCACGGCTTCCCGCGCAGAGGAATTGGACGCGCGCATCGCGGCCCTGGAAAAACAACTCCGCGAGGTGGAGGCCGACGAGGCCGCCAAGGATGTCGGCGCGGCCGGTTCCATGGAAGCGCGCTGGCTGGACCCGCGCGACAAAGGCATGAGCGAGGCGGCCGCACGCTCCCCCCAGTTCCAAGAGTGGTACTGGGAGTGGGTCGAAAGAAAGCGGAAAGAAGCCGAGGAAGAGGCGAAGCGGCGCGCGGAACAGATGCGTAACGCCCTGCAGCAGATCAATGCCGACCTCGCCCGCTTCGCGGACACCGGCGACGGCTCCGCCACCCGCATGGCCAGCCTGAACAAGCAGTTGGAAGACCACACCCAAAAGCTGGGCGCGGCGCACCCCAGGGTGAAGGAATTCGCCGATGTCGTCGCCTACGCCAACGAACACCTTGGTTACACTCCTGACCAGGTCGCCAGGGCCACCCGCGCGGTGGAGGAGCAGTCCGACGCCCTGCAGGACAGGGCGGACGCCATCCGTGAATCCACCCGGGCGGACGGCACGCTAGACCAGAACAAACTGGCCCTGATTACGGCGCAGAAGGCAGCAGAGCGCGAATACAAGCAGGAACGGCTAAAGGGCATTTCCGAGGAAGACGCCGCCGCCAAGCGCGACCTTGCCATGCAGGTGGCCAAGGCCAACGCCATGCAGCAGGCCCTGGCCGTGGTCGAGTCGTTCTATTCCGACCTGGCGGGCATGTACACCAACGACGAAACGTTGCAGCGCCGCCTGCTGGACAAGCAGGTGGAGAACTACCGCGCCGCGGGCGTGGCCGAGGTGGACCTTGCCCGCTGGAAGGCCCGGCGCGAACTGGAAATCGCCACCGATGCCATGAGCGGCATCAGCCGGGGCCTGATATCCGTCAGCGAGACCACCGGCAACGCCGCGCGCAACATGGAGCAGTTCACCACGGGCGCGTTCGACACCATCGGCAACTCGTGGTCCCTGACCATGGACGGCATGACCTTCGACGCGAAACGGACCGTCAACGACATCATCAATTCGTTCTGGCGCTTGAGCGTCGTCAACCCGCTGGTCAGTTCGTTCAGTGGCGGGCTTTCCGATTTCCTTTCCGGACTTGGTTCGTCCGGCGGAACGGGCGGTTCGGCCAGCGGAGCATGGGGAGACTATGCGGACAGGGTTGTCGGTGTCGCGGGCACACGCGCCGGTGGTGGGCCGGTGTTGTCCGGCAAGACGTACCTAGTCGGCGAGAACGGCCCGGAACTGTTCACGGCGGACCGAAGCGGCGCGGTCCTGCCGAACGACGTTTTCCGCAGCGCAGGTGCCGCAAAGACCAGCGTCGAAGTCCACATCCACGAAAGCCCCAACACCCGCGCCGAGGTCAGGCAGACGCCCACGGCCAACGGGGTGCGGCTGGACGTGGTGATCAAGGACGTGGTGGCGCAGGACATCGCCAAGGGCGGCAAGATCGACCAGGCCATCGCGGGCCGTGGCTTCTCGCGCACATCCCGCATGGCGGGCAGGGGGTAACCATGGCCGAACCTGAACTCTACTGGCCGGAAGCGTTGCCCCAGGCACCTTCACAGAGCGGATTTGATGATCCCCTGCCGAGCCTGACCATTTCCACCGATATGGAATACGGACCTCGGCGCATCCGGCGGCGCACGTCCGCCGCGCGTCAGCCCATGTCCTACCCGCTGATCCTGACCACGGAACAGAAGGCCACCCTGAAGGAGTTCATGGACATCGCCGCCGGTCAGCCGTTTTGGTTGCCGGATCCTCTGGATCAGTCCCGGTACCTCCTGGTGATCTTCATCCCGGAATCGGCGCAGCGGGCGGCCAGTGTCGTTCCGCGCGGCCCCTTCCGCTGGCAGACCACCCTGACCCTGGAAGTGTACCCCTATGTCTCCCGCGACCGTACTTAGCGGCGACTTCAGGCGGTACTCGCTGGCGTCCAACATGGACGACGTTCTGGTGTGCCTCATCTCCATCACGCATCCGGACATGGCGGCGACCATCCGCGTCTCGTCGGACCCGACGGAGCAACTTGGCTGGTTCGACGATGGCACCCCCAAGTACGGCACCGTGAGCAACGGCGAGGAGTACCTGTACTACCAGTTCGGGTTCACGCTGCCCGGCCAGCCCGGCGGCACGGAAACGCCGGAGGCGGCGATCGTGCTGGACAACGTGGACCGCATGCTGGTGCGGACCATCCGCGAGTTGCACGAGGCCCCGCGCTTCGCCTGCTCCATCGTCCTCGCCAGCAACCCGGACCGCATCGAGTACGCCCTGCCCAAGCTCATCCTGACCGGCACGGATTGGGACGCGGCGGCCATCAACGGGCGGCTCACCTTCGCCACCACCTTGCAGCGCACGTTTCCGCCGCGCCGGTTCCTGCCCTCCAACTTTCCGGGGTTGTTCTGATGCCGCACTGGTCCGACAGATACGTGGGAATCCCGTTCCGCGAGGGCGGGCGGGACTTTTCCGGGTGCGACTGTGCCGGGCTGGTGTTGCTGGTGCTGCGCGAGGAACACGGCATCGTGGCCGCCGACACGGATGCGGCCTACGGCCCGGACGATTTTCACGGCGCGCCCGGCCAGGGGCGGCTGGCCGAACTGGTGGAACGCGGCCTGCGCGAGTGGCGGGTGGTGTCCGGGGCGCCGCGCCCGTTCGACCTGGTGCGCTACGCCGTGGGCGGCAACCCGTGCCATGTGGGCCTGTGCGTCGGGGGCGGCATGATCCTGCACGCGCTGGAAGGCGCGGCCCGGTCGCACCTGATTGCGCTGGCGTCCCCGCAGTGGCGCCGCCGCTTCGTGGAGTTTCGCCGCCATGAACGGTTGATGGAGGCCCCGGCATGACCCGCAATCCCGAAGTGCTGCCCCCCCTGCGGGACCACACCAACCTGCCCGCGCTGCTGGGGGACGCGCCGCCCGTGTACGGGCAGGCGTCGCGCATGGTGTACCGGCCGGACCTGCTGTCGCTGCGCACCGTCGATCTGGTGGTGCCCACGGGTGTGTCCGTGCTGGCCGCCATGCGGCAGGCCCTGCGCGACGCCGGGCATTCTCCGTCTATCCTGCGCGGCGCGCGCATCGACATTAACGGCGTCCCCGTGCCGCGCTCGGAGTGGGGTGCCCGCCTGATGCGCCCCGGCGACCTCGCCAGCCTGCATGTGCCCGTGCGCGGTGGTGGGGGCGGCAGCGGCAAGAACCCGTTGGGCACGCTGCTGTCGCTGGCCGTGGTGGTGGCTGCTGCTGCGGCCACGTGGTGGGCCGGGGGTGCGGGCGGTGCCGCGCTCGCTGGCACGCTTGGTGTTTCGCAGGGTGTACTTGTGGGTGGCATCGCAGGCCTTGGCATGATGGCAATGTGGGGCGTCAGCCAGATGTTTCCTCCGGCCGTCGCCAAGTTGGGCAGCACCGGCGGTTCCCTTTCCGCCGAAAAGACGTGGGCCATCACCGGCACGCAGAACCAGGTGGACCCCTACGGCCCCATCCCGTTCGTGCTGGGCAAGGTGCGCTTTGCCCCCCGCATGGCCACGCGCGGCTATACCCTGCTCAGCGGCCAGACGGTCATCGCGCGCATCCTGTACGTGGTCATGGGCCGCAACCGGGTGACGGACCAGCGCATCGGAGACACGCCCCTCGCGCAGGTGACCGGTGCGCGCACGGTGGTGCATAAAAACTGGCGCGGCGAGCCGCTTGAATTCATCCGGAACGTCTTTGAAGACTCGTTCGACGCCTCGCTGACCTACTCCGGCGGCGAGGCGACAAAGACCACGCAGGCCGACGCCACCGGGTGCTCGCTGGAAATCTACTACCCGCAGGGCCTCGTCCGCATCGACAAAAAAAACAAGCGCTATACGGCCTCCGTCACGTTGCGGGTGGAGATTTCCGCGTCCGGGTCCACCATGCGGCTGCCCGCGTTCGGGGATTCTGGAAACACCGTCACGCATTCGGCAGCTACGGTCACCCCGCAGCGGCGCGGCATTTCCATCACGTTCCCCAGCGCGGGGAAATGGAACGTGCACGTCAAGCGCCTAACCGGCGACGCCAACGACAACGATACCGAGCAGACCCTGCTGGACGATTCCAAGTGGGTGAAGTTGCGCAGCTTCGTCCCCGGCGTGCCCGTGGTGTACGAGGGGTTCCCCCTGACGCTCATCGAGGCGGAATTCCGGGCGAACGATGCGCTGGACGGGGTGATCGACGCTTACAGCGCCGTCATGGAGAGCTACGCCCCCGTGCCGCAGGAGGACGGCGGCTGGCTGGACGAGCCCACCAACCGGCCGTCCGCGCTGGGCTACCTGCTCACGTCCGGCAAGTACGCCTCGGGCGACCGCATCATCGACGTGGCCCTGGACGCCGAGGACATGCACGGCGACGTGTGGCGCGATTTCCACGAGTGGTGCGAGACCATGGACTGGCAGTACAACTCGGTGATCACCAGCGAGGGCACGATAGCCGACGTACTGGCCCCGGTGCTGCGGGCGGCGCGGGGCGGCTACGCCATCCTGGACGGTCTGCACGCCGTTGCCTGGGACGCGCCGGACAAGCCAGTTTCGTACATCTACGGGCCGCGCAACTCGTGGGGATTCCGCGCCAGCAAGACCAACCCGGAGCGCATGCCGCACGGCCGCAGATTCGCCTTCCTGAACGAGGATCGGGACTACGAAGAGGACGAACGCGTAGTCTACGCCGACGGCTACGACGCGACCACGGCCACGTACGTCATCGATGACGAGCAGGAGGGGGTGACAGATCCCGACCTGATCTGGAAGCACGGCCGCCTGCACATTGCGGATTCCATTCACCGGGCCGAGACGTTTGAATGGCAGACTGATTTTAGCCATCTCATGGTGCAAAAGGGAAGTGTTATTGACCACGTGCATGACGCCCTGCTCACCGGCATCGCGCAGGCTCGGGTCATCGGCACGATCCCCGATCCGGAGGACGACACCCGCATCATCGGGGTCATCCTGGACGAGGACGTGACCATGGAGGCGGGCGTCACATACATGCTGCGCCAGTACACGGCGGCGTCAATGAGCACGGCGTGGGCCGTGCAGACCGTGCCCGGCACGGGACGCGAGTTGTACTGGCCGGTGGTGGACGAAGAGACGGGGGAACACCTGTCCACCCCGGCGGCGTCCAGCCCGCAGTTCGACGACATGGTGGTGTTCGGCGTGTCGGGTCAGGAAACGCTCCGCCTCGTCGTCACCGGCATCTACCCGGAACAGGATTTCGTGGCCCGCATCACGGCGCAGATGGAGGGTACGGACGTGTACGCGGCCATCGACGGCCCGGCGCCGCCGTTCGTGAGCGGCATCACCAGCCCCTCGCGCTGGTCCAAGGGCAAGCCCGCCGTACCCACGATACTGTCGCTGCGCAGCGACGAGACGGTGTTGTTGCGGCTGGCCGACGGATCGCTGGTGCCGCGCATCGCCGTGTCGTTCGAGGCGGCGACCGTGCGCGACGTCGAGGCGGCGACCGTGCGCGTCCAGGTGCGCGTGGCGGGCAGCAAGGAGGAGTGGCGCGTGGCGGGCAGCGCGCCCGCCATCGAACGGGTTGTGTACGCCAGCGACGTCGAGGAGGGCGTGGAGTTTGAAGTCCGGGTGCAGGCTGTTTCCACGCTGGGCGTCGGCAGCGACTGGTCCGCCCCCCTGCTCCACACCGTGGTGGGGAAACTCACCGATCCCCCCGACATTCCCGCCCTGTTGCGCGACGGCGACATGCTGCGCTGGTCGTATCCCAATCCCCCGCAGGACCTGGCCGGGTTCCTGGTGCGTTTTTCGCGCAACGCCCTGTCCTCGTGGGATACCGCGCAGCCCGCGTACGAGGGCGTGCTGACTACCGCAGAATTCGACATGTCGCGCTACGCAGGCACGGAAACCCTGTGGCTGGTGCGCGCCGTGGACACCGGCGGTCGCATGTCGGCCGGTGCGGCGCGACTGGTGGCCGACATCGGCGGCCCGGAAATCGCCAACATCGTGGATGAGATAGACCTGCGCGCCATGGGCTGGCCCGGCGCGCACGACGGCGAGGTGGACGGCGACGGCAACTTGTCCGCCATCGCGTCCAGCCTGGCCTACGGCGGCGGCGCATGGGCGATGCAGACCGTCATCCTCGACCTGTCCCAGCCCGTGCCCACAGACACGCACCTGCCGCTCACCTATGAGTTCGGGTTCCTGATGCCTGACGATGCGCGCGATGCGGCACTGTCGGTCGCCGTCGAATACGACGGGCAACTGCTGGCGCTGGATTACGCGCCGCCGACAACAATGCTGGCCTACGGCGGCGGCGCATGGGCCAACCTGCCCGCCACCACGGATTTCGACGCACAAGCGTACCCCGATCCGGTGTGGTCGCCCATGCCCGCCAGCATATCCGGGCCGCAGGCCGGTGGCGTGCACCAGATGCGCGTCAGCCTGTTGGGCGGCGATGGCTACGTGCGCATTCTGCAATGCCGGGTGCTGCTGGATGTGCCGGACCAGATAGAGGAGTTCGAGGACGTAGCCGTGCCCG
>NZ_JBAIYT010000016.1:0-90491 GCF_036763125.1 Nitratidesulfovibrio sp. 1201_IL3209 | reverse complement strand
GGGTGAAGAGGAACTTCGAATTACACCTCAAAGAATGTGAATGGCGCTACAACAAGCCCCTGCCCCAACTCATTGCCGAAATGAAACGGCTGGTAGCAAAAAACAAAGACCTGATGGTCTAGAGCCTTTCAAAAAAGCACTTTACAAGGCCATGGATGGCAGCTAAACAGGAATTGTTCCTGACAAGGAGCCCAACCACGAAACCAGAAAGGAGCATATCGATGAGCAAGACCCACGAGAACATCATGGCGGCCTTTGCCGGCGAATCCCAGGCCAACCGCAAGTACCTCGCCTTCGCCAAGCAGGCCGACAAGGAAGGCCTGCCGCAGGTCGCCAAGCTGTTCCGCGCCGCCGCCGAGGCGGAAACCATCCACGCCCACGGCCACCTGCGCAACGCGGGCAAGATCGGTTCCACCCTCGACAACCTCAAGTCCGCCATCGAGGGCGAAACCTACGAATTCACCAAGATGTACCCGCAGATGATCGCCGAGGCAGAAGCCGAAGGCGAAAAGGTGCCCGCCCGCTACTTCGGCTGGGCCAACGCCGTGGAAGAGGTGCACGCCAACCTCTACAAGAAGGCGCTGGAAAACCCGGCCGCCCTGGCCGACGTGGACTACCATGTCTGTTCCGTGTGCGGCTACACCCATGAAGGCCCGCACGACGACAAGTGCCCCATCTGCAACGCTTCGGCCTCTGCGTTCTACAAGGTGGCGTAGGGGCAGTTTCTAAATTGTCCTTCCGCCCGTTGGCTTCGTCAAACTTCGCCTGCCATATCGGTCGAATACGATAAGAGCGCGCTGCGGTCCTCTCCCGTAAGGTTCGCAGGCTCACCTAACGGGAGAGGCATACTCCCTCATGGCAGGCTCGTTTTCCTTGCCAACGAACGAAAACCCTAATTTAGAAACAGCCCCTGGTTCGCTCCCCGCGCGAACGGCGTACCCCCTCGGAGGGCTCCGGCATACATGCCGGAGCCCTCCCGTCGTTGGCGCCCTCGACACCGTGCGGAGGGTGCAGTATCCCAGCCCATGCGCACACGCTTCTCCGTTTCGGGACACCCATGCTGATCCTGCTCCGCACCGCCGACGCGCGCATCGCCGCGCACATGACCGACACCCTGGCCGAGGCCGGGTTGCGGCTGGTGGTGGAACTGCCCCCGGCACCCGCGAACGTGCCGGATGCGGGGGTACAGGCCGTTCCGCATGCCGACGCGCTGGTGGCCGACCTAGACCTGCTGGTCCCGCCTCCCTCACGCGACATGTTCCCGTTTTCCCACCCCGTCCTTTCCGGCATCCGGCCCGGCATCCCGCCCGACATCCCGTCCGGCATCCCCCTCGGCACCCCATTGGTCCTGCTGCACACCGGCACGGCCCGGCAGGAGTCGCGCCGCGTGCGCGCCGCCGGGTTGCCCGCGTCCGCCCGCCTGCTGCGCGCGCCGTTCGCCGCCGGGGCGCTGGTGGCCGCGCTGCGGGCGGCGGGGCTGGCGGCTCCCCCCGGCCGGGGGCCGCTGGCGGCCGGAGTGCTGGCCCTGGGTGACATCGTGTTCGACCCCGCCACCGGCCGCGCCACCCGCGACTTCCGCCCCCTCTCGCTGCACCCGCAGGAACGGCTGCTGCTGGAACTGCTGTTGCGCCGGGCGGGAATGGTGGTGCAGCGCGCGGACATCGCCCGCTGGTGCCTGGACTACGCCGCGCCGTCTTCCGGCCCCGCGCACCATCACGCCCATAAGGTGGACGTGCTGGTCTCGCGCTTGCGGCGCACGCTGGAGCGCACGGTTGCACCGGGCGCCCCCCGCTCCCCCGGTTCCCACGGTTCCCCCAGTTCCCCCAGTTCCCCCAGTTCCCACGGTCCCGCAGTCGGCGCCCGCCTGCGCACGGTGCGCGGCGTGGGCTACCGGCTGGAAACGGACTGACGCCGCGCCGGTCACGGTTCGCGCCACGCCCCGCCCTTCCGCCATCGCGCCCCGCGCCCCGGCTCTTCCCCCGGCCTTTATCCCCATTCCGGGCTTGCGTCGCAGGCGGGCTTGTCGCATTGTCGCATTCCCGAACCCCGCCGCGCCGCCGGTTCCGGCCACTCCGCCCGGCCCGCGCGAACCATGCATGCGCCACCGCGCCGCCAGCACGAGGAACCCGTGACCTACCGCAATCTTTCCGCCTGCGTCGCCGACCTTGAACGCCACAAGCACCTCGTGCGCATCGACGCGGAGGTGGACGCCAACCTGGAAATCGCCGCCATCCAGCGCCGCGCCTACCGCGCGGGCGCGCCCGCCATGCTGTTCACGCGGGTGAAGGGCTGCCGCTTTCCCATGCTGGCCAACCTGTTCGGCACCATGGAGCGCACGAAATTCATCTTCCGCGATACCCTGCGCGCCGTGGAGGGCATCTTCCGCCTGAAGCTGGACCCCTTCGACGCCTTCCGCCATCCCCTGCGCTACACCGGCGTGCCGCGCGCCCTGTGGTCCATGCTGCCGAAGTCGGTGTCCGACGGCCCGGTGCTGCGCCACCGCTGCGCCATCAGCGACCTGCCGCGCCTCGTCTCCTGGCCCATGGACGGCGGCGGCTACGTCACCCTGCCGCAGGTGTACACCGAAAGCCCCGACGCGCCCGGCCCCATGCAGTCCAACATCGGCATGTACCGGGTGCAACTGGACGGCCCGGACTACGAGAAGGACCGCGAGGTGGGCCTGCACTACCAGATCCACCGGGGCATCGGGTACCACCACGCCCAGGCCCTGCGCCGGGGCGAACCGCTGAAGGTCAACGTCTTCGTGGGCGGGCCGCCGTCCATGACCCTGTCCGCCGTCATGCCCCTGCCGGAAGGCATCGCCGAAATCCTGTTCGCGGGCGCGCTGGCGGGGTTCCGCATTCCCATGATCCGTCAATCCCGGCAATCCCGGCGTCCGGGTGGCCTGCCCATCCTGGCGGAGGCCGACTTCTGCATCAGAGGCGCCATCGCCCCGTACCAGAAGCCGGAAGGCCCCTTCGGCGACCACCTCGGCTACTACAGCCTGGCGCACGACTTCCCCGTGCTGCGGGTGGACGCGGTGCACCACCGCCCCGACGCCATCTGGCCGTTCACCACCGTGGGCCGCCCCCCGCAGGAAGACACCGTGTTCGGCGACTTCATCCACCAGCTTACCGCCGACTTGGTGCCGCAGGTGTTCGCGGGCGTGCGCGAGATCCACGCCGTGGACGCCGCCGGGGTGCATCCGCTGCTGCTGGCCATCGGCAGCGAGCGCTACGTGCCCTACGCCGGGGAGCGCCAGCCGCAGGAACTGATCACCTGCGGCATGGCCCTGCTGGGCACTACCCAGACCTCCCTTTCCAAGTACGTGCTGATCATGGCCCACGAGGACGCGCCCTCCATGTCCACGCACGACTTCCCCGGCTTCTTCACGCACATGCTGGAGCGCACCGACTTCACCCGCGACCTGCACTTCATCACCCGCACCACCATCGACACCCTGGACTACACCGGCATCAGCCTGAACCAAGGGTCCAAGCTGGTGTGGGCGGCGGCGGGCCCGCGCAAGCGGCAACTGGCCGACACCCTGCCCGGCGATCTGCCGCTGGATGCGCGACCGGACGACGATCAGATGGCCGGGGCGGGCGGCGGCGCGTTCGGGGATCCGCGCCTGTTCGGCCGGGGCGTCGTGGTGCTGCGCGGGCCGAAGCACACCGCCAGGCGCGACGAGCACGACCCGGCCATGCACGCCCTGGCCGCCCGGCTGGCCCACGCGCGCGGGCTGGACGGCCTGCCGCTGTTCGTGGTGGTGGACGACCCGGCCTTCACCGCCGCCAACTGGGAGAATTTCCTGTGGGTGGTCTTCACCCGCTCGGACCCGGCCACCGACATGTACGGCGCGGGCGAATTCACCCACTGCAAGCACTGGGGGTGCACCGGCCCGCTGCTCATCGACGCGCGGCTGAAGTCGTTCCACGCCCCGGCGCTGGAGACCGACCCGGACGTGGAGCGCCGCGTGGACGCGCTGGCCGCGCCTGGCGGCCCGCTGCACGGGTACCTGTAGTCTTTCGCCTCTTCTTCCCACCCCTCTTCCCGCAATCCCGCGCATTCCGGCGGCGCGGCGGCCAGTTTGCCGCGCCGCCCCTTTTCGTCAGCAACCATTTACGAATATTCCCCATTCTCGCCCGCGCGCCGTGTTCCGCCACCCCGCCGTCACCGGTTCGCCATGCGCAACCCCCCTTTTCTGCTGTCCTTTTCTTGAAGTTATGCTACATTTGGTGCATTCTTGCATGCCCGTCCCTTCGGCGCGCCGCCGTGCGCGCCATCGGAATGCCTTCGTAGCGCTTTTGCAGAGGTCGCCATGCCCCATTCCGGCCCCGAGCTGCTGACCCGGCCCGCCGCCCCCACCATCGCCCCCGTCCGCATTCCCGATGCGGACGCGGATGCCGGCGTGTGCACCGCTCCCCTGCAACCCTTTGCCGCCAAGATGTCGCGCGCCGGAATGCCCTCGCCGCTGGTGGCGCTGTTCGCCTCATACCTGAAAGAACTGGCCTGCGGCAGCACCGGCCTGATCCCCGAACCGGACATCCTGCCCGTGGGGCGCGACGACCTGCCCCTGCTGGACGACCTGGCCCCCTACGCCGCCACCGGGCGCGCCCGCCTGCGCGAGGCGGCGTGCATCAAGCTGAACGGCGGCCTCGGCACCAGCATGGGCATGACCCACGCCAAGTCGCTGCTGCCCGCCAAGAACGGGGCCACCTTCCTCGAACTCATCGTGCGCCAAGCCGAACACCTGCGCCGCGCCCACGGCGGGCCTTCGCCGCTGCTGTTCATGAACAGCTTTTCCACCCACCAGGACACCCTGCGCGCGCTGGACGTGCTGGGCCTGCAACACACCGGCAGGCCGGGCGCCTTCTTGCAGCACCGCTTTCCCAAGGTGTCGCGGGCAACGCTGCTGCCCGTGGAGTACCCGGAAAACCCGGAACTGGAATGGAACCCGCCCGGCCACGGCGACATCTACGCCGCGCTGGCCCTTTCCGGCCACCTGGACCGGCTGCTGGAATCGGGCCGCCGCTACGCGCTCATCTCCAACGCCGACAACCTGGGCGCCACGCTGGACCCGGCCATTCTCGGCTACCTCATGGAAGAGGACATCCCCTTCCTGATGGAATGCGCGCCGCGCACCCCGGCGGACCGCAAGGGCGGGCACCTGGCCCGTTCGCGCGACGGAGGGCTGGCGCTGCGCGAACTGGCCCAGTGCCCGGACGAAGACCTGCCCCGCTTCCAGGACATCGTGCGCTACGGACTGTTCAACACCAACAACATCTGGCTGGACCTGCGCGCGCTGCGCCGCCACATCGACGGGCACGGCCTGCTGCGCCTGCCCATGATCCGCAACCCCAAGACCGTGAACCCACGCGACCCCCATTCGGAAAAGGTCTGGCAGGTGGAAACGGCCATGGGCGCGGCCATTTCGCTGTTCCCCAAGGCGCGGGCCATCGTCACCCGGCGCGAGCGCTTCCTGCCGGTGAAGCGGTGCAGCGACCTGCTGGTGCTGTGGTCCGACCGCACCCTGCTGGAGCCCGACGGCCGCGTGCGCCCCAACCCGGACTGCACCACCTCCAACGTGCTGGTGGACCTGGACAACGCCCACTACGGCACCTGGGACCGGCTGATGGCCCGTTTTCCCCACGGCGCGCCATCCCTGCTGCACTGCGCCACGCTGGCCGTGCACGGCGACGTGCTGTTCGGCCGCAACGTCGCCGTGCGCGGGCGGGTGGTGGTGCGCAACCCCTCGTGCATGCAGGCCGCCATTCCCCACGGCGCGGTGCTGGAAGGCGACGTGAACCTGTAGGCGCACCCGCTGGGATGGCCGCTGCCGCCCGATTCCGCCCGATTCCGTCCGGTCCAGCCCCCTTCGCCCGCCGCGTGCGCCCCGCGCCATGCCCACGTCATGCCCATGTCATGTCAGGACGCGTAACCACGCGCGGCCATTTCTAGATTTTTTCTTGAGCTTTTTTTCCGTCTGACCTAACGTGCCCCGTGAGACCGGTGTGTACGGGGGCATGCTTGGGGCAATCGCGCGCGCTGCCGATGCGGCGCGCATGCAGGCCATGCAGCCCGGCCCGCCGAAACGGGGACGAACAGGTCCGGCCCGTCGCGCCGTGCCGCCGTCCACCACCCCGCAGGACGACAGCCGCACCCCGAGCAGGGAGGGCGAACATGCCTCAGGTTGCCGCCAGGATATCGTCGGAGCAGGAACGCTGGCTCAAGGACTACTTCCGCACCAAGAGCGCCGGGGCGGAGTTCATCCTGCCGTGGGCCGTGGACACCTTCTTCCGCGCCATTTCCACCATCAAGGGCATCTTTTCCGGGCCCGAACTCAAGACCATCATCGAGGCCCACAAGGACCTGCGCCTGCTGCCGGACCACACCCGGCTGTCCTACCTGCTGCTGCGGGTCATGGACGCCTGCGACGTAGGCATGGTGCACACCAAGCACGGGGCCAGCAAGGCCAGCCTGGAAGCCAAGCTGAAACGCCTGGACGACACCCAGGCCACCGCGCTGATGGTCTGGGCCGCCGCCTACTGGGTGAGCCGCAACTGCACGGCCGACAGCCTGGACGAGTACATCAAGGACTACTAGCCGTTGCGGCTTTCCGCCGCCTGACGCCGCACGCCGCGGGCATCCACCGCGAGGTATCCCGGAACGGCAAGGGGCGCCGGATCGTGATGATCCGGCGCCCCTTGCGTTTCCCCCGGCGGCGCCGGGGCTACACGCTCTTTTCCGCCCCGCCTTCCGGCCCGCTCCCGGGCCCGCCCTCCGGAGTGAAGAAGCGCAGCCGCAACGCGTTGCTGACCACGGAAACCGAGGACAGGGCCATGGCCCCGCCCGCGATCATGGGCGACAGGGTGGGCCCGCCGAAGGCGTGCAGCACCCCGGCCGCCACGGGAATGCCCAGCACGTTGTAGCCGAAGGCCCAGAACAGGTTCTGGCGGATGTTGCGCACCGTGGCCCGGCTGAGGGCAAGGGCCGTGAGCACCCCGTCCAGACCGCCGCGCAGCAGCACGATGTCGCCCGCCTCCACCGCCACGTCGATGCCGGTGCCCATGGCGATGCCCACGTGGGCGCGGGCCAGGGCCGGGGCGTCGTTGATGCCGTCGCCCACCATGCCCACCACGTGGCCCTCGGCCTGCAACGCGCTGACGGCCTGCTCCTTCTGGTCGGGCAGCACTTCGGCCCGCACGTCGTCGATGCCCGCCTGACGGGCCACGGCCAGGGCGGTGCGGCGGTTGTCGCCGGTCAGCATCACCACGCGCACGCCCATGTCCCGCAGGCGGCGCACCACGGCCGGGGCTTCCGGCTTCAGCGGGTCGGACACGCCCAGCAGGGCGGCCATGCGGCCGTCCACGGCCACGTACAGCGGGGTGCGGCCCTGCTCGGCCAGTGCGTCGGACCGCGCGGCCACCTCGGGCGCATCGTGTCCGGCCACGTTTTCGGCCTCCATGAAGGCCCGGTTGCCGATGGCGACGGAACGCCGTGCGCCGTCATCGGCCACCACCCGGCCGCGCACGCCCTTGCCGGGCACGGCCAGAAAGTCCTCCACCGGCCACGGGGCAAGGCCGCGCTCCGTGGCCCCGGCCGCCACGGCCTCCGCCAGCGGGTGCTCGGACAGGGCTTCCAGCGAAGCGGCAAGGCGCACCAGCGCGGCTTCGGAACCGTCTTCGCCCTCCGCGCGCAGCGCCACCACGTCGGCCAGCATCACAACATCTGTCAGACGCGGGCTGCCCACGGTGAGGGTGCCGGTCTTGTCGAACACCAGCGCGGTCAGCCGCCCGGCCTGTTCCAGCGCCTCGCCGCTCTTGATCAGCACGCCCAGCTGCGCGCCGCGCCCGGTGCCCACCATGATCGAGGTGGGCGTGGCAAGCCCCATGGCGCACGGGCAGGCGATGACCATCACCGCCACGAAGATGCGCAGGGCAAAGGTGAATTCCGATCCGGAGGCATACCACGCCACCCCGGCCAACACCGCCAGGGCCATCACCGCCGGGACGAACCACAGGCTCACCCGGTCGGCCAGGTTGGCGATGGGGGCCTTGGAGCCCTGGGCGTCCTGCACCAGCCGGATGATCCGGGCCAGCACGGTGTCCGCGCCCACACGTTCCGCCCGCATGACGAACGAGCCGTGCCGGTTGATGGTGCCGCCCGCCACCGGGTCGCCGGGGTTCTTGGTCACCGGCAGGCTTTCGCCGGTCAGCATGGCCTCGTCCACGCTGCTGGCGCCCTCCTCCACCACGCCGTCCACGGCGATGCGCGCGCCGGGCCGCACCAGCAGCCGGTCACCGGCCCGCACGGACGCAACGGACACCTCGCGCGCCTCGCCGTCCTCCATGCGCAGGGCCGTGTCGGGCGCAAGCTCCATCAGGGCCTTGATGGCCTCGGACGTGCGGGTGCGCGAGCGCAGTTCGAAGTACTTGCCCAGCGACACCAGCGCGATGAGCACCGCCGCCGACTCGTAGTACAGGTCCATGACCCGCCGGGCCACCTCCACCCCAAGGCCGATCTCCACCGTATTCCACAGGCTGTAGGCAAAGGCCGCGCCGGTGCCCACGGCCACCAGCGAATCCATGTTGGGGGCGCGCCGCGCCAGATTGCCGAAGCCGATGCGGTAGAAGTCGCGCCCGAACCACAACACCGGCAGCGTCAGGAACAGCTGCGCCAGCGCGAAGGCCAGCGGCGCGTGGTGCGGGTCGAGCCAGGCGGGCAAGGGCAGGCCCGCCATGTGCCCCATGGACAGCACCAGCAGCGGGATGGTGAAGGCGAACTCGCGCACCAGCTTGCCGCGCATGCGGGCAAGGCGGGCGGCGGCTTCCTCGCGCTGGGCCTCCCACAGGGCGGTGCCGGAATCCTGCCGGGGCAGGATGCGTTCCGCCTCGAATCCCAGTTCCGCGATGCGCGCGGGAATGGCGGCGGCAAGGGCTTCCGTGGCGTCCGGGGCCAGGCCGGGCGCGGGTGTGACCTGCGCCGTTTCCGTGGCCAGGCTGACGGTGACGGACGCCACGCCCTCCATCTGGCCCACGGTGCGCTCGATGCGCGCCGAGCAGGCCGCGCAGTGCATGCCGCGCACCGCGTAGCGCAGCAGGCCGTCGTCGGGGGCGGAGGTGGACGCGGGGTCCGGCAGCACCGCCTCGAAGCCCAGGTCCTTCACCCGTTCGGCGATATCGTCCAGATGCAGGGCGGCGGGGTTCCACGCCACGTCCATGGTCTCGGTGGCCAGGTTCACGTTGATGCGCGACACCCCGTCCATCTGCCCCACCATGCGTTCGATGCGGCCCGCGCACACCGCGCAGGTCATGCCCCGCACCGGCAGCACCAGCCGGGACAGGTCGGGGGATGCCGCACCGCCGGAAGCGCCGCTCGCCGCCGCCGGGGTGCCGGGAGGAGTGGCGCCGGGGGTGCCCGGACGGGAACCGGAAGGATCGGCGGCCTGCGCGGCACCGGACGAATCATCGGACATGGTCATGCGGACTCCTGCGGACGGCGGGGCGAAAGGACGCGCCTGCACCGGCCGAAACGACGGCCCCGAATTGCGGCGGCGTGTTGCCAAACCGCACCCCGGAGCCTATGTTGTTGAAAGGTATTCTCACCCAAGTAATCCCGTGTCCGCAGCAAGGCAAGGGCGCGCACTGCATTCGTGACCCGCAAGCCAAGGAGCCAGACCATGCCCAGCGTTACCGTGAAGGGAATGTCGTGCAATCACTGCAAGATGTCCGTGACCAAGGCCGTTGCCGGGGTTTCCGGCGTCAAGGATGTGGACGTCAGCCTGGAAAAGGGCGAGGCCGCGTGGACCGAATCGGCCCCCGTGGACGTGGAGGCCGTGAAGGCCGCCATCCGCAAGGCCGGGTTCGACACGGAGTAGGGCCTTCCGGGCCGCGCCGGCGTGGTCCTCTTGCAGACGGCAGACATGAAAAGAGCGGGGCGACATGGCCGCCCCGCTCTTTGCGTTTCCGAAGGGATCCCCCTGCCAGGGGCTGTTTCCTGCCTGGACAATATCAGAGGAGCCCCCTACTGCACGCGGACCTCTATGACCCTGTCCCCGCTCTTCACCACCTCGTGTTTGGTGGGCGCGGCCTTCAGGTCCAGCACGATGCGGGTGTTCTCGCCGTAGCGGCCCACGCGCACCTTTTCGATGACCCTGTTGGAGGGCACCGAGGGCGCGGTCACCGACCACGCGCCGGTCAGGTCCAGGGCCAGCCGGTCGGGGTTGGGCAGCACGATGTACTTGTACTGGATGGGCGCATCGCCCTGCAGGTGCAGGATGGCCGTGCTGCCGGAGAACTTGATGGTGGCGGAGGTGATGGAATGGTCGCCCTTGGCCGTTTGCGGCGTTGCTGCGGGAGCGGCCTTGGCCGGGGCGGATTGCGCGGCGGGGGCGGCGGCCTGGGGCTTGGCGGCCGGGGCCGCCTTTTCGGCAGGCTTGGCTGGCGCGGCCTTCTCCGTGCCCTTGGCCGGTTCCTTCTTCTTGCTCTCCAGCGGGGCGGCAAGGTCGGCGCCCGACTTGGACGCCATGCGGCCCAGGGCCGTACGCGGTTCGCCCGACGCAGCCTGCCCGGCCTGTCCGGCCTGTCCGGCGGAACCCGGAGAACCGGCGGGCTCGCCCTCGCCGGGCGAAACCATGCCTGCCGGGGTTTCGGTCATCGTGCCGCCGGGCTGGCCGGGGGCCAGGGCTCCCTGCCCACCCTGCTCGAAGTAGGGCATGCCGGGCTGGCCCGGCTGCGCGGGCAGGGGCTGGCCCTGCCCCGGAGTCTGCCCCGGAGTCTGCATTGGCGCCTGTACGGAGGGTCCCTCCACCGGGGCGGGCTTTTCGTCGCCGGAACTGAAATGATTGAGCACGATGAGCGCCATGGCGAACAGCACGACGGTGGGTATCAGCATGGCGATGGTCTTGTTCATCTTGCGAAGGTCTCCTTACCGGGCGGCCTTGCGGGCCGTCCCTTCATCGTTGGCGGCGCCGGCCTTCCGTTCCAGAAGGAAGTCGAGAAAGCGGCGCGAGGGCTCGAGGTCGGGCGTCAGTTCCAGCGACTCGCGCAGGTGCTGTTCCGCCCGCTCCGTGTCGCCCATGTCGTAGTAGGTACGGGCGATGTTGAAATGCACGTGGCTGTCATCCGGCGAAAGGTCCAGCGCGCGCAGATGGTGCCGGATGGCGATGCGCGGCAGCTTGCTCTTGCGCAGGTTGATGCCGAAATCGGTGAACATGTGGCGATGGGCGGGCACGAATTCGCCGGGGGCCTCGGCCAGGCGCTCCAGCGCGCGCACGGCGCGGTCGCGGTCGCCCCGGCGCAGTTGGGCCAGCGCGATGGCGAAGTCGGCCCGCAGCGAACGCTCGGTCTGCGCGCCCACCTCGTGTCCGGCGATGTCGCCGGAACGGCGGTTGGCGTCGCGCCCGGCGGCCATGCCGGACGGCGCGTCACCGGGTGCCGGGTCCTGCCGCTTCTTGCCGCCCGAACCGCCGGAACCGCCCCGCGCGCCCTGCATGGCCGTCAAACCGGGGCGGACGGGCACGGCCAGCACGTCCGGCTCGAAGGCATAGCCCTTGGCCAGTTCCGCCGTGCTGATGGCGCGGCGCTCGCCCGTGGGTTCCATGCTGGCCGACAGGGGCTGCACCACGTAGCCGCCCGCGTCGTGCTCCCAGACGAACCAGTAGCGCCTGCGCGCGGCGTTGCGCCCCGGCGTCCCCATGCCCGGCCTGCCCGTCTGGCGCGGATCGACGGAGGAATAGACGCCCTTGAAGATGCCGGTCTCCATATCTGCTCCTGTCGCTGCCCGCGAACACCGCGCCGTGGCTGCGCGGCGCGGGCGCGTCGGGCTCAGATGTACCCTTTTTCGCGGGCGTTGCAAACGGGCCGGGGCATGCGGGACGGCGGCCCTGTCCCGCACCGCTTCCCCCAACTGGACGCGCCGTGGCTTTTCCTTTATCCATGCCGGATGCATGAAATGTCCGTCGCATCCAGCGTCATCTCCATCGTTCAGGAAGAGCTGGCCAAGCATTCCGCCACCCGGTTGCTGCTGGTCCGCGTGCGCTTCGGCGCGCTGGCCAACCTCGTGCCCGAGGCCATGGAGTTCGCCTTCGAGGCCATGACCATCGGCACCGCCTTCGAGGGTGCGAAGCTGGAACTGGCCATGGCTCCGGTGAAGCTGCAATGCGGCGGCTGCGGCAGGGAGTTCGAGCCGCAGGGCAAGGAACTGCTGTTCGCGCCCTGCCCCGCCTGCGGCGAAGAGGCCGGACACCACGTGCTGGCCGGGCGCGAGTTGTACGTCGAACACATCGAAGCAGAATAGGGGGCTATCGTGGAAATACCCGTGGTCAGGAACGTGCTGGAAGCCAACGACAAGATGGCCGCCCAACTGAAAGGCCTGTTCGCCCGGCACGGCATTCTGGTCCTGAACATGATCAGTTCGCCTGGCGCGGGCAAGACCTCGGTGCTGGAGCGCACCCTGGCCGACCTGCGCGGCGAGTTCCGCATGGCGGTCATCGAAGGCGACCTGCAAACCGACAACGACGCCCGCCGCGTGGCCGCCACCGGGGCCAAGGCCGTGCAGATCAACACCGACGGCGGCTGCCACCTGGACAGCAACATGATTCTGGAGGCGCTGTCCAACTTCGACCTCGCGGAGATCGACATCCTGTTCATCGAGAACGTGGGCAACTTGGTCTGCCCGGTGGAGTTCGACTGCGGCGAAGACCACAAGGTGGCCCTGCTCAGCGTGACCGAAGGCGACGACAAGCCCGAGAAATACCCGCTGCTGTTCAATCTTTCCACGGTGATGCTGCTGAACAAGGTGGACCTTCTGCCCTACGTGGACTTTGACGTGGAGCGGGCCAAGCGTTTCGCCACGCACCTGAACAAGGAGCTGACCATCTTCCCCATGTCCTGCCGCAGCGGCGAAGGACTGGAAGGCTGGTACGACTGGCTGCGCGCGGCGCGCGCCGCCAAGCGCGGGTAGCGCCCGCGCGGACCCGCTGCGGGCTTGCGGCATGGCGGGCGCGTGGTTACAGTAGCACACGTCGGGCAAGCATCCCCGTTCCGACGTCGAATTCACCCCCCGGCCCGTCCGGCACGCAGTTCGTGCCCGGACGGTATCCGGGGGTATGCCATTGCCGGAGGCAACACCCCATGAGCGATTCTTCTTCCTGTCAGGGCTGCCCCAGCGCGGCCGGTTGCGGCTCCGCCGGAAATCCGGAGGGCTGCCCCTCGTCTTCTTCGCCCGCCTCGTCCGGCTCGTCCGGCCCGGCCGCAGGTGCCGGAGGCGGCTGCGGCGGCGGGTGCGGTGGTCCCACCCCGGAACAGCAGGCCGAAGAGGCCAGGTTGCAGGCCACCCTTTCGCACATCCGCAACACCATCGTGGTCATGTCCGGCAAGGGGGGCGTGGGCAAAAGCTCCACCGCCGCCAACATCGCCGCCGGGCTCGCCCTGGCGGGCAAGCGCGTGGGCCTGCTGGACGTGGACGTGCACGGCCCGTCCATCCCCCGCCTGCTGAAGCTGGACGCGGCCCAGGCCGACGTGGACGGCGACACCATCCAGCCCGTGTTGTGGCGCGAAGATGTTTCGCTGAAGGTCATGTCGCTGGGCTTCTTCCTGCCCGACGGCCGCCAGGCGGTGATCTGGCGCGGCCCGGTGAAGATGGGCTTCATCAAGCAGTTGCTGTCCGACGTGGCCTGGGGCGAACTGGACTTCCTGGTGGTGGACTGCCCCCCCGGCACCGGCGACGAACCGCTGTCCGTGCTCCAGTTGTTGGGCGACGCGGCCCGCGCGCTCATCGTCACCACGCCGCAGGCCGTGGCCGTGGACGACGTACGCCGTTCGCTGGGCTTCTGCGAAGACCTGAACGTGCCGGTGCTGGGCGTCATCGAGAACATGAGCGGCATCGTCTGCTCCAAGTGCGGCAACGTGGAATCCCTGTTCGGCCAGGGCGGCGGCGAACGCCTGGCCAAGGAGATGAACGTGCCGTTCCTGGGCGCGGTGCCGCTGGACCCGGAAATCGTCCGCGCGGGCGACGAGGGCAACATCTACATCGCCTCGCACCCCGACCGCCCCGCCGCCGCCGTGCTGCGCACCATCGTGGACGCGCTGGTGGAAGCGGACGCGCCGGAGGCGTAGACACAAAAGCAACCGGGGGAAGGGGAGGGCACTTTGAAAAGTGCCCTCTCCTTCCCCCGATCATTCTTTCCCCCCCTTTCCTACATCCCGGCTTCGGGCAGCCACAAATAATGGAACCCGGCGCGCGTGGCGGCGTCCATGGCGGGCAGGCCAAGATCGACGAGGGCCATGCGTCCGGACCCGGCAGGGGTGGTGGCGGTGGCGTATTCGGTGGCGCCGGGCAGGGGGTCGCGGCGGTAGGTGACCACGCGCAGTTCGCTGGCGCCGGTCAGGCTGGCGGCTTCGGCCAGGGCGTCCTCGAAGTAGCCGATGCGGTCCACCAGCCCGGCGGCCAGGGCCTGACGGGCGGTAAGGATACGCGCGTCGGCGAACTGCGCCTCGCGGCCATGGCTGGCGGGCCTGCGTTCGCGCACCAGTCCCTGAAAACGGCCGTTCATGTCGGCGATGATGGACTGGAACAGGGCGCGCTCCTCGTCGGTGCCCTCGCGGAAGGGGGAGCCCATGTCCTTGTGGTCGCCGGACTTGCTGACCACGGCGCGCACGCCGATCTTGTCCATGAGCCCGGCCACCTCGGGCCGCAGGAAGATGACCCCGATGCTGCCGGTGACCGTGGAGGGGTGCGCCACGATGCGGTCGGCGGCCAGGGCAGTGTAGTAGCCGCCCGAGGCGGCGGTATCCATCATCAGGGCAACGACCTTCTGGCCCGTGCGCTCGCGGTGGCGCATCAACTCATGGTACAGCACGTCGCTGGCGGTGACGCCGCCGCCGGGGCTGTCGATGGCCACGAGCACGGCCTTCACGTCCGGATCTTGGGCGGCCAGGCGCAGCTGCGCCACCACCTCCTGCACCATGCCCGGCCGCTCACGGAACAGGCCGGACTTGGGCCGGTTGTCGATGACGCCGTTGACGTTGATGAGCACGGCCTTGTTGCGGCCCCGGCCGAACACGGTCTCCTCGCCGAAGGGGTCCGGCCCGCCGAAGAACGACGAGCGCGCGCCGCACCCGGCGAGCAGGGCGGAACACGCCAGCAGCAGTGCGAGAATCAGCAGGGGGCGCGCCCCACGGCGCGGGGAATGCGATGCGATCATGAGAAACCTCCGTTGCGCCGATGAGTAGCACATTCGGCCGGACGTGGACAATGCACGGCCGTTGGCGGACGTGTAACAGCGTGTAACGGGCCGGGGCAGTATCCGGGGCCGCGCGCCCCCCTGATTCCATCCGTCCCCCGCTCCACTTGACAGCGCCCCGCCCCGCACGGAGAATTCCACCCCTGGCCACCTTCGACCTTTGCCGGGGCCGGACGGCGCGCCCGCCTTCCGCGCCGTGCCGCCCGCCCCGCCCGCATATTCCGGAGACTTGCCCATGGCAGACACCCGCGACGACGATTTCGACAACGCCAATCCGTTCCGTGCCCTGAACAAGCGCGCCTTCCGCGACGCCCGCGCCCGGAAGGAGACGCCCCCCGCTCCCAAGGCAGGCAGCCGCCACGGCGGGCATGGGGGCCAAGGAGCGCACAAGGCGCACCAGCGGCCCGGCACCGGCGGCGGAACGGGCGAAGCCCGGTCCGGACAGCCCTTGCTGTCCGAAGAAGATGCCGAGGCGTTCCTGTCAGCCATGGGCGCGGTGCAGCGGCTGGACGCGCCGAAGAAGCCCGGCAAGGGCATGCCGCAGGGCAAGAAGGGAATGGAGCAGACACCGACACCCGTAGCGCCCGAGATGCCCGCATCCGCCGTCCAAACCGCCGAGCGCGACAAGCTGGCGGCCACGACGGCGGCCAGGCTGGACGCGGACGCGGCCCGCAACGGCTTTGCGTTACAGGACCAGCCGGGGTTCAAGCGGCTGCTGGAACAGACGGCGGATGCGCCTGACGGCTCCGGCCCGCCTCTTGCCGGAAAGGATTCTACCGCTGCCGCGCCCGCCGCGATGCCCGTCACGGCCTCCGAACGCAAGGAGTCGGTGCGCCAGCGTTCGCGGCAGGCCGTGGCCGACCACGAGCACACCCCGCCCCCCGACGAGGACAACCTGTTCGCCAAGGCCATGACCGGCGTGCACACGCTGGCGGGCAAGGGGCGCGAGGTCCCGCCGGAAACCGCCCCGCGCGAGGCCGCCGCGCCCGCCGTGGGCCATCCGTTGCAGGACTTCATGGACGGCGCGGTGGAATTCGCGCTGGAGTTCACCGACGAATACCTGGAAGGCCACGTGGTGGGGCTGGACGCGCTGACCGTCGGCAAGCTGCGCGCCGGGCAGTACAGCCCGGAAGGCCACCTGGACCTGCACGGCATGAACGCCCTGCAAGCCTACGAATCCATGGTCGGCTTCCTGCGCGCCGCCTACCACAAGGGCATGCGCACCGTGCTGGTCATACCGGGAAGGGGCAAAAACTCCCCCGACGGCATGGGGGTGCTGCGTGAAAAGGTGCAGGCGTGGCTGACGCACGACCCGTTCAAGCGGGTGGTGCTGGCCTTCTGCACGGCCCAGCCCGCTCACGGCGGCGCGGGCGCGCTGTACGTGCTGCTGCGCAAATACAAGAAGTCGCGCGGCAAGATCCAGTGGGACCGCACCCCCACGGACGCGGACCTGTTCTTGTAGGGCGGCGTGTCCGGCTGACACCAGCCACTGGCGCCATTCTCCAGGCGCAGAAATCCCCCGCCGCGTCGCCGCGACGGGGGATCGTGCATTCCATCGGCGTTTCCACAGGCACGGGACCGGGGAAAGCCGGGGCGTCACAAGCGGGCCTCCGCTACTTCTCCATCTCCAGCCCGCGCTTGTAGGCCGCCAGCACCGCATCCATGATGCGGCCGCGCACGGCCTCGCGGTCCAGTTGGTTGATGGCGGCGATGGTGTTGCCGCCGGGCGAGCAGACCTGTTCGCGCAGCACCGAAAGGTGCGTGCCGGACTGCTCCGCCAGGGCCACCGAGCCAGAGAACAGGCCCTTGACCAGTTCCGTGGCGTCCTGCCTGGTGAAGCCCAGGGTCACGGCCACCTCGGTCACCGCCTCCATGAAGTAGAAGACGTAGGCCGGGCCGCAGCCCACCACCGCCGTGAAGGCGGTGAACCTGGCTTCCGGCAGCACGATGGCCGTGCCGATGGCCTCGAACAGGCCCCGGACCAGGTCGCGCTTGTCCGGATCCAGCGCAGGGTCCTCGAAGCACAGCGCGTACACGCCCTTGCCCACCATGGCGGGGGTGTTGGGCATGACGCGCACCACCGGGCAGCCGGGGCCGCCCGCGTCCGCCATGGCGGCCTTCATGGCCGCGATGGACACGCCGGAGGCGATGGACACCACCACCTTGTCCGGCGTGAGCGACGGCGCGATGGCGCGCAGCACGTCGGGCACCAGATAGGGCTTCACCCCCAGCAGCACCACGTCGGCCTGCGCGGCCAGCGCGGCGGCGTCGGACACGGCGCGCACACCGGCGTCGGCCAGTGCAAGCACCTTGGCGGGTGTGGGATTGTACCCCAGCAGGGAAAGCCCCTCGCGGCCGGAAAGACCGCGCAGGATGGCGGCCCCCATGTTGCCGCAGCCGATGCAGCCGATGACGGCGCCCCCGGTGCTCCTGACGCTCATGTCGCTACCCCACCATCTCCAGCGCGTTGAAGAAGTACGCGATTTCGTACGCCGCCGTCTCGGGCGCGTCGGAACCGTGCACGGAATTGGCCTCGATGCTCACGGCATAGGTCTTGCGGATGGTGCCTTCGGCCGCGTTGGCCGGGTTGGTGGCGCCCATCAGGTCGCGGTAACGCTGGATGGCGTTGTCGCCTTCCAGCACGGAGCAGACCACCGGGCCGGAGCACATGTAGGTGACCAGGCTGTCGAAGAAGGGACGCTCGCGATGCACGGCGTAGAAGCCTTCGGCCTGGCTGCGGGTGAGGTGGATCATCTTCATGGCGACGACCTTCAGCCCGCTGTCCTGAATCATCTTCAGGATGGCGCCGGACAGATTGCGTTCCACGGCGTCGGGCTTGATGATCGAAAAGGTGCGCTCGGCCATTCATTTCCTCCGGATACTGCAAGGGTTGCGGTTGCGGCGCGGGCGGCAACGGAACGGTTCACCCGCGCCCGTACATGGGGACACGCCATCAGGTGCGGGCCATTGGCCGTAACCGCCTCACTCACTTGCGGTTTCAGCCTATGCCACACACGCACCCGTCACGCTGCGGCAATTTCGCTCTCCGGCAAGGAGGACGGGCCGCGCGTGATCTCTTCAGGCGGTGCTGGCACAAGAGGGTATTTTGTTCTCTGCCAAGGAAGAACGCCGTTTATGGAGGAAGTGCGGCAGCCGTTGGGCGAGCTTGCGAGCCTTACGGATGGCGACCGCAACGAGTACTCTTCTCGTACTCGACCGGAATAAAAAGGCGTTCTGACGCAGGCAGAGGGCAAAAGACACCTTGTGCGGCACCGCCTAGTGGGAAAGCTGCCGGATAGGTACGATGGTGACCGTGCGATCCCGCGTCCGCGCCCACTCCTTCAGGGCGGCCACGGTTTCCGGCAGGGGGTGGCCGATGGCGATGGCCTGCCCCTCGGCCTGCGCGATGCGGGCCGCCTTGTCCAACTGGAACATGATGTTGCGCTTGTCGGCGATGACGTCGAGGAACACGTTCCGCTTGTAGGCGGGCAGTCCCGCGCGCTTCGCCTCGGCGTACAGTTTCGAATTCTGGTGCGTCACGCTGTCGAGCACGAACAGGCCGGTGCCGTCAAGTGCCTCGCACACGGTGCGCATGGCCGACGCGTTCTGGGTGGCACGCGAGCCCATGTGGTTGTTCAGCCCCACGGCGTGGGGCACGCGGCGCACGGCGTCGCGCACCAGCGCGGCGATTTCCTGCGGCTGCTGGCCGGACAGGATGGCGCCGGGGCCGGGCTTCACCTGCGGGTAGCGCACCGGCTCCATGGGCAGGTGGATCATCACCTCGCGCCCGGCCTTGTGGGCCAGTTCCGCCGCCTCGCGGGCGTGCGTGCTGCGCGGCCAGACCGAGAAGGTCACCGGATAGTCCAGTGCGGCCAGGTCGCGCGCGGCGGACATGCTTTCGCCGATGTCATCGATGACGATGGCCAGCCGCGCTCCGCCCGGCGCCACCGCCACCGGGGGCGGCGCGCCCTCGTAGAGCAGCAGCGAAATCTCGTGGGTGGGCAGGCCGTCCACGGTGACGATGAGCAGGTCGTCGGCCCGCACCTCGACGTTGGCGGTGTCGGACCAGGCGGCCAGCGTTTCCCTCAGGGTCTGCACGAAGCGGTCGGGCGCGCCGTCCAGACCCATTTCCATGCGCTGGAAATGGAAGGTCTGGCCCTTGGCCTGGCGGTTTTCTATGGAGGCCAGGCGCAGCCGGTCTCGGCCGAGGCCCAGGCGGGTCACGGTCTGGACCAGGGCGTAGTCCACCTGCTTCACGCCCGCCTCCACCGGGGCGTCCAGGCTTTCCTCGTAGGGCAGGTTGCCGGGGCTCACGGGCTGACGGACTTCGCCCCCCGCCTCGCGCGTGCCGTTGGGACCGGGCGCGCCGTTTGCCCCACGCTCCGGCCGGACGGGCGCGGCCTGCGGCGTATCGGCTCCGGCGTTGCCCGTTGCGTCCCCGACCGGGGGTTCGCCCTTGGGCGCATCGCCCACCGGGGTTTGGGGAAGCTGGGGCAACTGTGAAAACTGGGGAAACTGCGGCAATTGGGGCAGTTCGGACTGTTCGCCGCGCTTCGCGTCGCCCTTCGGCGGCTTCTGCGCCTGTTGCGGAGCCTGCGCCTTCCTCTCGCCGGGCTCGGCCACGGCGGGCTTGCGCGCCTCGTCGCCGGACGGCTTCATGGGCGAGCCGAACACGAACAGCAGCATCACCAGCAGCGTGGCGGCCACGCAGATGGTCAGCACGGCCCGCGCCACCAGCGGCGTCAGGGTGGGCTTGCCACGCTTGCCGCCGGAGCGCGGACGGCTGCCCGTTCCCCCCGACGCCGGACCAGAAGACTTGCCCGATTTGCCCGATTTACCCGACGGGCTCGACGCGGCGGGCTTGCGGCCCTTGCCCCCCTTGGCGTCATCCTTGCGGGGGGGCTTCTTTCCGGGGCTTTTCTCCCCTGCCATGCATTCTCCTGCATCACGCCCGGCCCGGCCCGCGCCGCCCGTGGCGGCCGTCCGGCCCGCGACATGTCATGACATGTCATGACATGTCTTGGCATGTCCCGACATGATAGGGGGCGCGGTCTCCCGCGCCCCTGGTTTTCGTCGTGTACTGTTCGCAACTTCACCGGCAGCCCGCCGCATGCGCGGCGGGACGCCTACTGGATGTCCTTGAGGCGGGGCAGGCGCTTCACGAACTGCAACGCCATGCGCAGTTGGTTGTCCTTTTCCAGGGCCTGCTTCACGTCGTCGGCCCGCGCGGACGGACGTGCATCCTTGCCCGAAGAGCCGTTCTCTATGTGCCGGTTCAGATCCTTTTCGCGCACCATGTTCAGGCGGTGGGCCTTTTCCTCTTCGCGCGGCAGTTCGAAGGGCACCTCGAAGTCGGGCTCGATGCCTTCCGCCTGGATGGAACGGCCGTTGGGCGTGTAGTACAGGGCCACGGTCAGTTTCAGCCCCGCACCGTCGGACAGCGGGATGACGTTCTGCACCGAGCCCTTGCCGAAGGTGCGTTCGCCCAGGATGAGCGCGCGGTTGTGGTCGCGCAGGGCGCCGGCCACGATTTCCGAGGCCGAGGCGGAACCGGCGTTGACCAGCACCACCATGGGCACGGCCACGTCGCCGGGCTGGGTCTTGGCGCGGTATTCGCGGCTGGCGTCTTCCATGCGGCCGCGGATGGACACGATGACCCCGTCCTTGAGGAAGGTGTCGGACACGCTCACGGCCTGGTCCAGCAACCCGCCGGGGTTGTTGCGCAGGTCGAGGATGATGCCCTTCATGCCCTTCTTGCCCGCTTCCTTCAGCGCGTCCACCAGTTCGCCGGTGGTGCGTTCGCTGAAGCGGGTCAGGCGCACCCAGTAGTAGCCGTCCTCAAGCATCTTGGACTTGACGCTGATGAGCGGGATGGCGTCGCGCACCAGGCGCACCACTTCGGGGGCCTTGGCGTCGCGGTGCAGGATGGACAGTTCCACCTCGGTGCCCTTGGCGCCCCGGATGCGGCTGACCGCTTCCTGGGTGGTCATGTCCTGGGTGGGCACGCCGTCCACGGCGAGGATGATGTCGCCGCTCTTCAGGCCCGCCTTGTGGGCGGGGGTGTCCTCGATGGGGGCCACCACGATGAGCTGGCCGTTCTCGCTGGAAATCTCGATGCCGATGCCGAAGAATTCGCCGGAGGTGCTTTCCTGCATCTCCTTGAATTCCTCCACCGACAGGAATGTCGAATGGGGGTCCAGCCCTTGCAGCATGCCCTTCACGGCGCCGTTGATCAGGTCCTTGCGGGGCACGTCGCGCACGTAATAGCGCTCCACCAGGTCCAGCACCTGGCTGAAGCGCTTCAGCGAATCGTATTTGCCCTCGTCACTTGCCGCGCCGACGGTACCGGGCACCAGCGCCGACCCGCCGGAAAACGCGAGCACGCCGAGAATGAGCAGCGTGGCCGTCCACAGCGTCACACGCATAACGAATCCTCCGAAAGCCTGAAAAGAGGCTAATTTGCTGAAAGGAGCCACGCATCAGGGTTAATGGCTTTTTGGTGAAAACGCAATTCGAAATAGACTCCGGGGCCATTGGCGTCCGGGTAGAATCCGGCGGTGCCCACCTGCTGGCCGCCGCCCACCTCCTGGCCCAGCCGCAACGGACTGTCGGCCAGGAAGGCGTACAACGTATAGTACGCCTGGCCGTGCATCAGGATGACGACGCGGCCGAATCCGCGCATGGTGTCGTTGTGCACCACGCGGCCATAGGCCACGGCGCGCACCGGCTCGCCCTGCCCCACCGAGATGCCCAGCCCGCGCACCGGCGGCTTGGCAGCCGGCGCGTAGCGGCGCACCACCCTGCCCTTGGCGGGCCACGGCAGGCGGCCCTTCTGCTTCTCTATGTCGCCGCGCGACAGGGCCTGCTCCAGCCGGGCGTTGAGGGTCTGGATCATCTCGAACAGGTCGGCCAGTTCCGCCTCGGCGTCCTCGCGCTGCTGGCGCACCGAGGACAACGACTGGCGGAAGCGCTGCTTGTCCGCCAGCAGCTTCGAGCGGTCGGCCCCCAGGGCCTCCACCTGCTTGCGCACCTGTTCGGAGAGGGCCTCGCGCCGGGTCAGGGCTTCGGCCATGGCCGTTTCCTGACCGTGCAGTTCCTGCTGGCGCTCCCCGATGACCTTGTAGATTTCCTGCGTCCAGACGTAGTCGCGCTCTGCCATGCGCCAGTCGGTCAGGTCGCGCGCGCCCACCCCCTTCTGGCGCATGTACAGCGGCCAGAGCAGTTGCAGCAGCCCGGCAAGGGATGCTTCCGTGCGGGACCGCTCGGCGGCAAGCCGCTCGCAGGCGGCGCGCACGTCGGTGGCGGCAGCCTCCAGTTGGGCCAGTTCCTGTTCCTGGCGGGCCACCTTGGCCTCCAGCGCGGTGATGCGGTCCTCGGCCATGGCCAGGTCGGTGTTCAGGGCGCGCTCCTGCACCGAAAGCCTGGTGATGCTCTCCTGCCGGGCGCGCAGCCGGGCCTGCTGGGCCTGCAACGCCTTGCGGATGTCCTCTTCCGTGGTCAGCTGGCCCACGGGCGCGGCCTTGCCGCGCGCCTGCTGCCGTTGCGGGGGGCGTTTGCCGCCCGCGCCGTCATCCGCATCGCTTGGGCCGGGCTTGAGCGGACCCGCCTTGCCGATGGAGCCGGAGGTGGCGGCCATGGAAGATTCCGGCCACGCGGCCAGCCATCCGGCCAGCGTGAGGGCCAGCGTGAGGGCCAGCGTCAGGACCAGCGTGAGGGCCAGGCACAGCAGGCGGCACAGCGCCGCGCGTGCGGGACCGGCGCGGCGCATGCCCACAGTGGGGGCGAGGCCGGAACCCCACGACGGAAACCGCACCGGCCGCATGGCTCAGGCCACCCTGCCGTCGAGGAAGGAGCACAGGGGGCAGTCGGCGCAGCGCGGCGCGCGGGCGCGGCACCAGTCCTTGGCCACCCGCACGATGAGGGCGTGGTATTCGTTGTACAGGGGCACGTCCGGTTCCAGCACGTCCATGAACACGTCGCGCAGTTCGTGGTAGGGGATGTCGTCCGGCACCATGGCGTGGCGGTGCAGGATGCGCCGAGTGTAGGCGTCCACCACGAAGGTGGGCAGGCCCACGGCATACAGCAGCACGGAATCCGCAGTTTCCGGCCCGATGCCCGACACCTTGAGCAGCCGGGGGCGCAGGTCGTGCAACTCCTGCCGGGCCAGCGCGCCGAAGTCGAAGCCGCAGGCATCGTCCAGGAAACGCAGCAGGTTGCGCAGGCGCACCGCCTTCAGCCGGAAGAACCCCGCCGGGCGGATCAGTTCGGACAGTTCCCCCTCGGGCAGGGCCAGCAAGGTCTGGCCGTCGGCCAGCGCGCCCGCTTCCCGCAGCCGGTGGATGGCCTTTTCCACGTTGGTCCACGCGGTGTTCTGGGTCAGCACCGCGCCCACGCAGATTTCCAGCGGCGTCTCGCCCGGCCACCAGCCGCTGGCGCCCAGCCGGGCGTGCATGGCCGCGTACATCTCGCGCAACAGGCGTTCCCGTTTCCCTCGCATAGGCCGACACCCTAGCGTCATCCCGCATGCGCCGCAACCGGCGGCGCAGCACGGGGCGGTGCTACCAAGGCTGCACGTTTTTTTCAGCCTCCGGCGTGCAGGGGGCCATGCCCCCTGCACCCCCTTTCAAAAGAAGACATACTTTTTTTCCAACGAAAACACCGCCTCGCTCATTGAGCAACGCGGCGTTGACAGACAGCCCCAATTAAAAAGTTTTGGGGGGAGGGGTCCGGGGAGGGAGACCTTTTTACGCTCTGCGGTCGCCATCCGTAAGATTCGCGCTTCGCGCTCATCTAACGGCTGCCGCAAAAGGTCCCCTCCCCGGTATTCTCTCTTAAAAAGTTCCCCTATTCCCAGATCAGCGCGGCCCATTCGCCTTCCACGCGGCGGCGTGCGGGGGGCATGCCGAGGCTGGTGTAAGCGGCTTCCACGCCATCGGCCTGCACGGCGAGCAGGCCGGAGAGCACGAGGCACCCGCCGGGGGCCAGCAGGGCGAGGATGTCGGGGGCGAGGTCTTTCAGGGGCTGGGCGAGGATGTTGGCGAGCACCACGTCGTAGCGTTCGCCTGTGGCGGCCTCGGTGCTGCCGAGGCGCACGTCGATGGCGGGGGCCACGGCGTTGATGACGCGGTTCTCCTCGGCGTTCTCCACGGCCAGCATGTCGATGTCGGCGGCAACGCCGGTCAGGCCCAGCTTGGCGCAGCCGATGGCGAGGATGCCGGAGCCGGTGCCCAGGTCCAGAAAGCGCAGGCCCGGCCGCACCCGGCCGGAGGCGGCAAGCTCGGAGACGGTTCCGAGGCACAGGGCGGTGGTGGGATGGTGGCCGGTGCCGAAGGCGGTCTTGGGCTCGATGACGATGGGGATGCGGTCGTGCAGGTCCACGGTGTCCACCATCCACGGGGCGATGACCATGAAGTGCGACCCGCACTCCACGGGCGTGAAGAAGTCGCGCCAGGCCAGGGTCCAGTCGGTGTCGGGCACGGAATCGCGGGTCACCTCGGCGCGCGGCAGCCCGGCGTGCAGGGTGGCCAGAAGCTGCTCGCAAAAGGCGGGGTTGTCGGTGTGCACGCGCAGGCGCACGGAGCCGTCGGGCAGGCTTTCCTCTTCCCAGCCGAAGGGCACGGCAAGGGCCAGCACGCCGTCGGCGGTTTCGAGGTCTTCGGGACAGTCGGCGGGAATGACGATGCTGATGCGAATGAGGTCGGACACGGGGCTACCTTGCCTGGTACCGGGCCATCTGCCGCTCCAGCCGGCGGCTGGCTGCGGTCAGGGTCCAGCAGACGATGAAGTACAGCACGGCGATGGTGAAGAAGAGTTCGGCCGGAGCGGTCAGCTCGCGGTTGTTGATCTGGGTGGCCGTGCGGGTGAGTTCGGAAACGCCGATGATGTAGGCGAGCGAGGTGTCCTTGGTCAAGCTGACGAACTGGTTGACGAACGAGGGGATCATGTTGCGCAGGGCCTGCGGCAGGATGACGTGGACCATGGCCTGGGTCTTGGAAAGCCCGGTGCCGCGCGCGGCCTCCATCTGGCCGTACGGCAGGGCCAGCACCCCGGCCCGCACGATCTCGGCGATGTAGGCGCCGGTGAACACGATGAAGGCGACGAGGGCGCTCTCCGCCTCTGGCAGGGTATGGCCGAGCACGATGGGCGCGAGGAAGTAGAACCAGAAGATCAGCATCAGCAGCGGAATGCCGCGGATGACCTCGACGTAGATGACGGCGGGCAGGCGCAGCCACCAGCGCTCGGACAGGCGCAGCAGGCCGAAGCCGAGGCCCAGCCAGAACGCCCCGAAGATGCCGCCGATGGCCAGCACCACGCTCATGGCAAGGCCGCCCAGCGGCCCTTGCGGCCACGAGCCCACGAGGAGGTAATCGAAATTTCTCCAGACGACGTCCCACTGCACGCCGGTTGCTCCTTGCGACTGATTCTGAAACCGTGGCGGCGCCTGCGGCCCGGCGGTGTCCGGGGGTACGCGCCGCCGCGCGAAAAAGACCGGGCCGCCGTGGCGGCGCGGGATGCGTCAGTACTTGATGGTCCGCAGGAAGTACTTGTTGTACTGGGTGATGCTGAACGACACCGCCAGCGAGATGACGAGGTAGATCAGCGTGCTGACCGTGAACGCCTCGAACCCGTGGAAGGTGTACGATTCGATCTGGCGGGCCATGTAGGTAAGCTCCATGACCCCGATGGTCATGCACAGCGACGAGTTCTTGAACAGGTTGAGCGCCTGCGAGATCAGCGGCGGCACGATGATGCGGAAAGCCTGCGGCAGGACCACGTAGCGCATGGCCTGCAGGAAGGTGAGGCCGCAGGCGCGCGAGGCTTCCAGTTGCGTGCGCGGAATGGAGAAGATGCCCGAGCGGATCTCTTCGGCGATGAACGCGGCGGTGTACACCGCAAGGGCGATGACCCCGGCCGCGAATTCGAAATTCTGCTTGTACAGCCACTGGTTGACGGCGGCGGGCAGCACCGCGTCGGACCCGAAGTACCAGAAGAAGATCTGGACCAGCAGCGGCGTGTTGCGGAAGAACTCGGTGAACCCGGCGCTGAACCACACCAGCGGGCGCACCCCGGAAAGGCGCATCACCGCGATGAGCGTGCCGAGCGCCATGGCGAGCACCAGCGAGATGGCGGAAATCTGGCAGGTGACCACGACGCCGTCGATGATCCACTGCAAGTATTCGCCGGAGAGGACGAGTTTCCAGTCGAAGTTGTACTGCAAGACGTTATCCGCGTGAAAACGGGGGGCGCGGCGATGGTGCCGCGTCCCCCGTCGGGTTGGTGCGTGCTAGTAGGGCCAGGTTTCCATCGTCCAGGTGAGCGGCAGGTAGTACTTGGTGTCCTTGCCGAACCACTTGTCGTAGATCTTCGTGTAGTCGCCGGTGTTCCACAGGTCCACCAGGGTGCGGTTGACGAGATCGCGGAACTTGGAGTCGTTTTCGGCAAGGCCCAGGCCGTAGGGCTCGGCGGCGATGTAGTCGCCCACGATTTCCCACTTCTCGGGCTCGGGGTCGGAGTTGCGCAGGCCGAGCAGGATGGTGGAGTCGGTGGTGACGGCTTCGGCCTTGCCCTGCTTCAGGGCCAGGAACGCCTGCGGGTACTCGTCGAAGGAGATCACGGTGGCGTCGGGCTGGGCGGCCTTGATGTTCTTTTCAGAGGTGGAGCCCTTGGCGGTGGCGACCTTCTTGCCCTTGAGGTCGGCCGCGCTCTTCACGCCGCCGCCCTTCTTCACCAGCAGCTTCTGGCCGTCCATGAAGTAGGTGATGGAGAAGTCGATGACGTCGTCACGCTCGAACTTGTGGGTCATGGTGGCGGCCACCATGTCCACGGAGCCCTGGGTCAGCATGGGGATGCGGGTGGCGCTGGTGACGGTCTTCAGTTCCAGCTTCACGCCCAGTTTGTCGGCGACGGCCTTGCAGATGTCGATGTCGAAGCCGACGACCTGCTTGGTCTGCTCGTCGATGAACCCGAAGGGCACGGTGGAGTCCTTGACGCCGCAGACGAGCGCTCCGCGGGCCTTGATGTCCTCGATCTTGCCCGCGTGGGCGATGGTGCCGGAAAGCACCACGCACAGGGCCACGGCCAGTAGCACAAGACGCTTCATGAGAGTTCTCCCTGCTGATGCGGTTCGGGGGGCCGCAGGCCCCCGGGATGGGCGTTCGTCCGTCGTCCGAACCCGGCGTGCCGCATGCGCGGCTGTCGGGGGTGTCGCGTGTCGTGCCCGAGGCGCGTTGCGCCGCCCGGCTGAAGAGCCTCGGCGCTATGAGGATTTTTGTTCTCTGCCAAGGAAGCAGTGGCTTTTTATGGAGGAAGTATACTCTTCTGGTATTCGACCGAAATAAAAAGCCATGCTGACGCTGGCAGAGGACAAAAGGACCATAGCGCCAACAGGTGCTACAAAATTTCCCGCAAAAACGCCTGGGTGCGCTCGTGCCGGGGACTGGAGAAGAAGACGTCCGGCGGGGCCTCTTCGATCACCTTGCCCCCGTCCATGAAGACGACCCTGTCCGCCACCTCGCGCGCGAAGCCCATTTCGTGGGTCACGCAGAGCATGGTCATGCCCGCGCGGGCCAGGTCCTTCATGGCGTTGAGCACTTCGTTGATCATTTCGGGGTCGAGCGCGCTGGTGGGCTCGTCGAACAGCATGACCTTGGGCTGCATGGCCAGGGCGCGGGCGATGGCCACGCGCTGCTGCTGGCCGCCGGAAAGTTCCACGGGATACTTGCGGGCCTGGTCGTGGATGCCCACGCGCTCCAGCAGTTCCATGGCGATGGATTCCGCCTTGGCCTTCTGCATCTTGCGCACCTTGGTGGGGGCCAGGGTCACGTTGTGCAGCACGGAAAGATGCGGGTACAGGTTGAACTGCTGGAAGACGATGCCCACCTCGGTGCGCAGTTCGTTCACGTCCACGCTCTTGTCGTGGATGCTCTTGCCTTCGAGCAGGATCTGCCCCTTCTGGATGGGTTCCAGCCGGTTCAGACACCGGATGAAGGAGCTCTTGCCGGAGCCGGAGGGGCCACAGATGACCAGCACCTCGCCCTTCTCCACCTTCTGGGTGATGCCCTTAAGCACGTGGAACTCGCCGTACCACTTGTGCACGTCGTGGAATTCGATCATCGCCATGCGCGGCCGTCCGTATCCTGTACCGGCGATGGCGCGGGCCGCCGCCGTCTTTTTACCAGATTGTCGAAGATGCGCCCCGCGCCGCGGGGCGATGCACCGCCAGGGGGCGACCCCGGACGGTGCGGCGGGCACCCGTGCGCGATGCGGCCGCGCACGGGCGGACGGTGACCGTCCGCCACCACTGGCCGCTGCACCGCGAAAGCCGTACTGCCGACACGGGGAAAGCCCCCACGTCGGCCGCAGGAAGTGCCACACGTTTCTACAGGCGTGTTGCGGTGTTGTAGCGGACGGTTTGAAGCGCTGTCAAGCGAAATCATTAACAAAAACGTAAACAGCCAATACCGGCGGGGGATTGCGGGAACATTCCTCCATTCCACGTCCGGGGTGTCCGCCTGCCCGGGCCGGACGGCCCCGCGACGGTCCGAATCCCTTGCCACGGGCGGAAAACGTGAAACGGCGCCCGCCCCGTACGGGCGGACGCCATGAACATCTCCGGCAGCGGCGGCTTGGCTTGGCCTGATGAGCGGGCCCCGGTCAGGACACCCTGACAGGACACCCTGACAGGACACCCAAACAGGCCACCCGGTCAGGCCGCCCGGCCAGCCCCGCGATCACGCATAGACGTCCACCAGGGCGCCCGCGCCCGAATAGGCCGGACCCAGCACCGACTTCTGGAAATCGTAATCGGCGCTCATGGAGCCGGACCAGCCCGTGGAGCGGGCAGAACCCGATCCGCCCGTGCTCCCGAGCCCCGGGGAATTCATGTAGTCCAGGGTCTTGCTTACCACGGCCGCGCCAAAGGTCTGCTTGTCCCAAGGGGCCGCCTGGACCGCCTGGCCCGCCTGGACCGCTTGGACCGGTTGGACCGGTTGGACTGGCGACGACGCCACGCCGTTCATGTAGTCCAGCGTCTTGCCCACCACCGCCGCGCCGAAGGTCTGGCTGTCCCATCCCCCGGAACTGGTTGACGATACACTGAAGTCGCTCATACCCCTCCCCTCCTTCGCGCGGGCCGGGCATCCGTGCCGTGCGGCGGGCGCGCCATGCATGCGCCGCGCGGCCACGTCCCGCCGCGCGGTTTTCCCATGTTCACGGTATACAGTAGGTCGGGCAACCGGGTCACGCCATTATTTTGCCGCGCCGGGCATGGCGGACGGCGCCGCCGCACGCAAAACGCCCCGCCGGGCGGTCCCGGGGACCACCTGGGGACCAGCCGACGGGGCACCGTGCATGCATGGAACGCGGGGCGTGCCCCTCTCGCGCGGGCGCGTTACGCGGGCCTGTGCGCGGACAGGATGTCCTCCAGCGCGTCGGCGAAGGCGTCGAGGTCGGCGCGGGGAATGGTCAGCGCGGGCAGAAGGCGCAGCACGCAATCCTGGGTCAGGTTGCAGATGAAGCCCCGGTCGATGAGCGCCTGCCACACGTCCTTGCCGGGGAAGGCCAGCACCACGCCGATCATCAGGCCAAGGCCCCGCACGTGGTCGATGGTGCCGGGCAGCTTTTCGCCCATGGCCCGGAAGCGGTCCATGATCCGCGCGCCCTCGGCGGCGGCCCGCCCGGCCAGATCGTCGCGCAGCATGATCTCCACGGTCTTCGAGGCAACGGCGGAAACCAGCGCCCCCGCCCCGAAGGTGGTGGCATGGCTACCCGCCACGAAGCCCCTGGCCACCTCGTCGGTGGTCATCATGGCGCCCATGGGCAGGCCATTGGCCAGGGCCTTGGCGCAGCTGACGATGTCCGGTTCCAGGCCGTAGTTCTGGAAGGACCAGAACCGCCCGGTGCGGCACATGCCCGCCTGGATCTCGTCGGTCATGAACAGCACGCCCTTCTCGCGGCACAGGGCCTGCACGGCGTGGGCGTAGTCGGAGTCCAGCGGACACACGCCGCCCTCGCCCTGCACCACTTCCACCAGCACCCCGGCGGTCTGCGGGCCCACGGCAGCGCGCAGGGCCTCGATGTCGCCCACGGGCACCTGCCGGAACCCCTCCGGCATGGGGAAAAAGCCGTCCTGGAACCTGGCCTGCCCGGTGGCGGCCACCGTGGCCAGGGTGCGCCCGTGAAAGGCGCCGGTCAGGGTGATGATCTCGTAGGCCTCGCGCCCCTGCACGCGCTGCATGTAGCGCCGGGCCAGCTTGATGGCCGCCTCGTTGGCTTCCGCCCCGGAGTTGCAGAAGAACGCCTTGGCGCAATGGCTGGTGGACAGCAGCCTTTCCGCCAGGTCCAGCTGTTCTTCCTGATAGAACAGGTTGCTGACGTGCACCAGCTTGCGCGCCTGGGCGGCGGCCACCTCGGCCAGTTCCTCGTGGCAGTGGCCCAGCGAGGTCACGGCGATGCCGGACAGAAGGTCCACGTATTCGCGGCCGTCAACGTCCCACAGGCGCGAACCCTGTCCCCGCGCAACGGAAATGGGGTACCGGCCGTAGGTGCGGCACAACAGGGATTCCTCGCGCGCTTTCAGCGCTTCGAACCGTTCGCTCATGGCGTGTCTCCGGAGAATTGATGGAAGTATTCGGATGCGGCGGGGGTACGGGCGGACGAGAAATCCGTGCCGTGCACCCGGGGGCTGCTCCTGACCGGCAACAGTCCCTAGAGGGTGCCGGTATGGCCAAAGCCACCCGCGCCGCGCGCCGTCTCGCCAAGGGCGTCAGCCTCTTCGACGAGGGCGTGGAAATACGGCTGGAACACTAGCTGCGCGATGCGCTCGCCACGGCGAATTCGTCGCTCCTCGCCCGAGGTGTTCAGCAGCGAGACCACGATCTCGCCGCGATAGTCGGGGTCGATGACGCCGACGCCCTGGCTGACGGTAAGCCCCATGCGCGTCCCAAGCCCGCTGCGCGAGTACACGAACCCCGCCGCGCCGGGCGACAACGGCTCCACGGCCACCCCGGCGGGGATGGCCAGCCGCGCCCCTGCGGGCAGGACCGCCTCTTCCGCGTCCATGCAGGCGCGCAGGTCCATGCCCGCCGAATGCGGCGTGGCCGGGGCGAGGCCGCCGGGGCCGTCGCCACCCCCATCGGGGGCGTACAGCGCGCGCGCGTCGCGCAGGTAGCGCACCCGCACGCGCAACGTCGGCGCACCCTCCATAACGCTGCTTGCACTTGTCACGAAAAAGCTCCTGTGAAAGAATACCATAACTCCACAGACCCGCCGGACCGCCAACGCAAGGAGGGGGGCCGCCGGACCGTCTGTTCCTATGCCACTCTCGCAGGCAAGTCAAAAGCACGCCGACGCCGCACCGCCGGAGGTACGCAGCATGCAGCCGCTCAAGGTCTTCAGTGTCATCCCCAAACTTCCCGAAGGGCTCGAAGGGCTGTGGGAACTGGCCTACAACCTCTGGTTCTCGTGGAACAGCGACATCGAGTCCATCTTCTCGCAGATGGACCAGCGCCTGTGGCAGGAAAGCTACCGCAACCCGGTATGGTTCCTGAACCACGTCCCCCAGCGCACCCTGGAGGAACTTTCGCGCGACACGTTCTTCAAGGACCGGCTGTCCGACGCCGTGGCGCAGTTGCGCCAGTACGTGGGCAGGCCGTCGCCCCACAAGTTCGAGCAGGCGCCCCCCGGCACGCCCGCCGTGGCGTACTTCAGCCTGGAATTCGGCCTGGCCCTGTGCCTGCCCATCTATTCCGGCGGCCTCGGCATCCTGGCCGGCGACCATCTGAAGTCGGCCAGCGACCTCAACGTGCCGCTGGTGGGCATCGGCATCGCCTACCAGCAGGGCTATTTCCGCCAGTACATGACCCCCGACGGCTGGCAGCAGGAACGCTATCCCGTCTACGACTTCGAGCAGATGCCCATGCGCCCGGCCCTGACGCCCGACGGCCAGCCCGCCGTGGTGCGCGTGGACGTGGGCAACAGGCCGCTTACCGCGCGCATCTGGCAGGTGGCCGTGGGCCGGGTGACCCTGTACCTGCTGGACACCAACCTGCCGGAGAACCCGCCCGACTTCCGCCAGATCACCGAACGCCTGTACGGCGGCAACATCGAGATGCGCCTGTGGCAGGAAATCCTGCTGGGCATCGGCGGCGTCAAGGCGCTGAAGGTGCTGGGCATCGACCCCAAGGTCATCCACATGAACGAGGGGCATTCGGCCTTCGCGGGGCTGGAGCGGGTGCGGCTGTACATGAAGGAACAGGGGCTGTCGTTCGAGGCCGCCACCGAGGTGGCCGCCTCCGGCTCCATCTTCACCACGCACACCCCGGTGCCCGCGGGCAACGACCGCTTCGCCCCGGACCTGATGTACCGCTACTTCGAACCCTACGCCCGCGACATGGGCTTGGCCTTCAAGGTGTTCATGGCCCTGGGCCGCGAGGCCCCGCACGACGACGCCGAACCCTTCTGCATGACCGTGCTGGCCCTGCGCCTGTCGCGCGCCAACAACGGCGTGTCCACGCTGCACGGCCGCGTCTCGCGCAACATGTGGAAGCAGGTGTGGCACCAGTTCCCGGTGGAGGACGTGCCCATCGGCGCGCTGACCAACGGGGTGCACGCGCCCACCTGGGTGGCCCAGGACATCGGCATGCTGTACGACCGCTACCTGGGCTCCAACTGGCGCGAGGACCCGGACTGCGCCCGCGCCTGGAGCCAGGTGGACACCATTTCCGACGCCGAGTTCTGGCGCACCCACGAACGGCTGCGCGCCCGGCTGGTGGACTTCGTGCGCGAACGGCTGCGCCGCCAGCTGGCCGCACAGGGCGCGCGGCGGCAAGACATCCAGATGGCCGAGGAAATGCTGAACCCCGAAGCCCTGACCATCGGCTTTGCCCGGCGCTTCGCCACCTACAAGCGCGCCAACCTGCTGTTGCAGGACCGCGAACGGCTGGAACGCATCCTGGGCGACCGCGAGCGGCCGGTGCAGTTCATCATCGCGGGCAAGGCCCACCCGCAGGACCAGGGCGGCAAGCAGCTGATCAAGGACCTGATCGCCTTCAGCCGTTCGCAGGGCGCCAACATGAGCGTGGTCTTTCTCGAGGACTACGACATGGAGGTGGCCTCGTACCTGGTTTCCGGCTGCGACGTGTGGCTGAACAACCCCCGCCGCCCGCTGGAGGCCTGCGGCACCAGCGGCATGAAGGCCATGCTCAACGGCGTGGTGCAGTTCTCCACGCTGGACGGCTGGTGGGACGAGGCCTACCGCCCGGACAACAGCCTGGGCTGGGCCATCGGCAAGGGCGAGGAATACGACGACCCGGACTACCAGGACTTCGTGGAGATGCAGACCCTCTACAACATCCTGGAAAACGACATCATCCCCGAATTCTACGACCGCGGCCGGGGCGGCCTGCCCCGCTCGTGGATCCGCCGCATGAAGGCCGCCCTGAAGGAACTGGCCCCCCGCTACAACTCGCACCGCATGGTCCTGGACTACCTGGGCACGGCCTATTCCCCGGCCCACGGCTACTACATGCGCCTCGCGCGCGACGGCTTCGTCCCGGCGCGCGAACTTTCCGAGTGGCGCATGGAGATGATGACCAAGTGGAGCGCGGTGCAGATCCGCAACGTGCGCAGCCGGGTGGAGAACACCCTGCACGTGGGCGATTCGCTGCGGGTGGAGGCGGAACTGTACCTCGACGACATCGCGGCCGAGCACGTGCTCGTCCAGTTGTACGCCGGGCCGCTGGGGCAGGACGGCTCCTTCTCGCAGCGCCAGCTGACCGTCATGACCCCCGAGGGCGAACGGCGCGACGGCTGGCAGCTGTTCAGCGGCAGCACCCGTCCGGCGGAGGCCGGGCGCTTCGGCTTCACCGTGCGGGCCGCCCCGGTGCACCCGCTGCTGGCCGACCCGCACTCGCTGGGCCTGATCCGCTGGGCCTCGCCCGCGTAGAGGGACCGGCATGACACGCCCGCGCCCGTGGCGCCCCGCCGGCATCCGCCACCGGATGTCGGCGGCGGCGCTGACGCATCTGCGCCACGCGGTGCTGCTGGCCGCGCTGTGCGCGCTGACGGGGCTGGCCGCACCGGGGCTCCCGCCCCCGGCCCTGGCCCAACCGGACCAGTTCCAGCCGGACCAGCCGCTGCCTGACCAGGCGCAACCGGAACAGGCGCCGTCCGGTTCCGGCAGCCCCGCCGGGCCCGCCGCGCTTTCCCCCGCGCATCGTGGCGACCCCGGTCCCGCTGTTTCACCGGCCCACCCGCGCAAGGCCCCGGCGGGCGAACCCGTCCTGGTCATCGCCACCTGCGACTGGCCGCCCTACGCGGAGCGCCATCTGCCGCACGGCGGATACGTGGTGCAGATCATCCGCGCCGCGCTGGCCTCCGCCGGGCTGGAGGCGCGCTTCGAATTCATGCCCTGGGCCAGGGGCATGGCACTGCTGCGCGAAGGTCAGGTGGCCGCCGTGGCCCCCGCCTACAAGACCACCGGGCGGGAAAGCGAGTGCGACCTTTCCGCGCCGTTTCCCGGCGGCCCGCTGGCGCTGTTCGCGCTGGCGGGCAACGCGCGGCGCTGGACCGACCTGCGCGACCTGGCCGACCTGCGCATCGGCGTGGTGCGCGGGTATGCCCACACCGACGCCTTCGACGAGGCGCCGTTCCTGACCAAGGAAGCCGCCAACGACGAAACGGCCAACCTGCGCAAGCTGATGGCCGGGCGCATCGACGCCATGGCCGCCGACCGCAACGTGGTGCACTACCGGCTGCGGCGCGACCTTTCCGGAGACCCGGCCACACTGGCCGAGTTCGATCCCGTCCTTGGCGAGCGCGACCTGTACGTGTGCTTTTCGCGCACGCGGCCGGGCCACGCCGCCCTGCGCGCGGCCTTCGACAAGGGGCTGGCCACCGTACGCGCCGCCGGGCTGGTGGACGAACTGTACCGCGAAATGCGCCTCCTGACCGGGGAACAGCCCGCCGGGCAGTGACGCGCGACGGGCATCTTTCCGCCACCGACCGGCCACGACGGCACATCCCCCCGTCCGCCCCCCGTTCGCCCCCCATCCGCACAATCCGCACAGTCCGGTCCCCCGGTGCCCGGTCCCCGCTTGCCTGCCGGGCGGAAATGCCCTACCTCACCCGCAGGCCGGGTGCGCCCGCCGCGCCGCAGGCCGTTTCCATCCCATCCGCCCAGCCGTTCCGGAGGACATCTTGACCGCTCTCGTCACCGCCGCCATCGCCGGGGGGGGCCTTGCAGGCTGCGAATGCGCCCGCAGGCTCGCCCGCGCCGGGGTTGCCGTCACCCTGTACGAAATGAAGCCCCTGGTCTGGTCACCGGCCCACACCAGCCCGGACCTTGCCGAACTGGTGTGCTCCAACTCGCTGCGCTCGGACGACATCGCCTCGGGCGTGGGGCTGCTGAAGCAGGAGATGCGCGAACTGGACAGCCTGGTCATGCAGGTGGCCGAGGCCACCCGCGTGCCGGCGGGCAAGGCCCTTGCGGTGGACCGCGAACTGTTCGCCCGGCGCATGACCGAGGCCATGGAGGCGGAACCGAACATCACCGTGGTGCGCCGCGAGATTCCCTCCATCCACGCGCCGGAACTGGCCGCCGCCGACGTGGCCGTGGTGGCGGCCGGGCCGCTGGCCAGCGCGCCGCTGGCCGCCTCGCTGGCGGCCGTGGTCGGGTCCGACCACCTGTACTTCTATGACGCCATCGCGCCCATCATCGCCGCCGAATCCATCGACACCTCCATCGCCTTCCGGGGCTCGCGCTACGACGAGGGCGAGGGCGACTACCTGAACTGCCCCATGAACCGCGAGGAATACGAAGCCTTTCACGCCGCCCTGCTGGCCGCCGAAAAGGCCCCCGCGCACGGGTTCGAGAAGGAACTTCACTTCGAGGGCTGCATGCCCATAGAAGCCCTGGCCGAGCGCGGCGAACGCACCCTGGTCTTCGGGCCGTTCAAGCCCGTGGGCTTCACCGACCCGCGCACCGGCCAGCGCCCCTACGCCATCGTGCAACTGCGGGCCGAAAACCTGAACCGCACCGCCTACAACCTGGTGGGCTGCCAGACCAAGCTCAAGTACGGCGAGCAGGAGCGCGTGTTCCGCATGATCCCCGGCCTGGCCAACGCCGAGTTCATCCGCCACGGGTCCATGCACCGCAACACCTACGTCAACGCGCCCCTCGTCCTCGCCGACGACCTGTCCCTGCGCCCCCACCGCCACGTGCACCTGGCCGGGCAGATCACCGGCGTGGAAGGCTACGTGGAATCCGCAGCCTGCGGCCTGTGGCTGGGCATGCTGCTGGCCGCCCGCGCCCTGGGCCGCCGTCTGCCCGCCCCGCCCACGGACACCGCCCTGGGCGCGCTGCTCCACCACCTGCACACCCCCGCCAAGAACTTCCAGCCCTCCAACGTCAACTTCGGCCTCATGCCCGAACTGACCCAGCGCGCCAAAAAACGCGACCGCAAGGCCCTGTACGCCGAACGCGCCCGCGTCAGCTTCGCCGCGTGGATGGAAAACGTGCCCCCACTGGAAAAAAGCTGAAGAGAATCGGGGAAGGGGGAGCTTTGCCTCAGCCGTTAGGCGAGCGCATAGCGCGAGTCTTACGGATGAGGTCCGCAACGCGAAAAGCTCCCCCTTCCCCGAACCCCAGCGTTGCTGTCGCCATCCGTAAGGTTCGCAGACTCGCCTACGGCTGCCGCAAAAGGTTTCCTCCCCCGCCCCGATTCTGCTTTCGTTCCTCTTTCCCTAAATCCCCCGTGCCTCCACATCCGCCAGCAGGGCGGCGTGGTCGTGCTGGCGCAGGGCATCGAAGTCGGGGCGGGCGTAGCGGTACTGGAGCTTGTACATGTTGGCCCAGGCATTGGAGAACTGGGCGGGGTCGGTCCAGGCGGAGCGGCCGGTGCGCTTCATGTGGCGCACGGCCAGATGGCCCTGGTAGACGGGCAGGTCGCCGCGCAGGCTGCGGCGCAGGTCGTGCTCCAGGTCGTCGTACTGGCTGGGCGCGTAGCGCAGGTCGAAGGCGCCCACGGCGTCGAACACGGCACGGCGGAACAGGTGGCAGCAGCCGGTGACGGACACGCACGGGCGCAGATAGGAAAACTGGCCGAAATCCAGTTCCTGCAAGTGCAGGTCGGACACGGAGAAACGGCGGCGGTAGCCGGGGGCGTTCTCGGGCGCGGCGGCCATATCGCCGCCGGGGTCCAGATGCAGGTCCACGGACTGGAGCAGCATGGGGACGGCGTGGTCCACCACGCGGCAGCCGTGCACGTTGGCGGCGGGATGGGCGGCCATGGACGCGCCGAACAGGCGCAGCCAGTCAGGCGGCACGGTGGCGTCGTCGTCCAGAAAGGCCACCCAGTCGCAGGCGCGGACCTCCGGCAGGGTCAGCAGCCAGTTGCGGGCGGGGGGCGCGCCGATGTTCAGCGGCAGGGTGACGGTGAGCAGCCGTTCGCCCAGACTCCCGCCGGGATGGTTGGGGGCGCGTTCCGCCCAGCGGGCCAGCACTTCGGGGGTGGCGTCGGTGCAGCCGTTGTCCAGCACCACCACGCGGGCGTCGCCAAGGTCCGAGGCGGCCACCGAGGCCAGGGCCTCGTCGATGCACTCGGCCTTGTTCCAGGTGTAGAACAGCACCGCGCCGCGTCCGGCGGGCAGATCGCCCGGCAGGTCGCGGCCGCGCGCCACGTCGTCCAGCCGCAACAGCAGGTTGACCTGCCAGGGACGGGCGTCGGCCGCCGCTCGCCACAGGGCCAGGGCGGCGTCGCAGTCGCCCGCGCGGTACAGGGATTCGGCGTGCCGGACCTTCCACGTGACCAGCGGCAGGGCCTTGCAGGCGGCCGCGTACAGGGCGGCGGCCCCGGCCATGTCCCCGCGCGCGAAGGCCACGTCGCCGCGCAGGGCCGCGACGACCGGCGCGGGCACGCCACCCCCGTCCCGCAGTCCGGAAGGCAACCCGGCCAGCCACGCGTCCAGCCACTGGTGACGGGCCTCGGTCATGCCCACCACCATGGCCTGCCGCAGCCAGAAGGTGTTGCCCGGCCGGGCGCGGCACTGGCGGTCCAGCAGGCGGCACGAGGCGTCGGCGTCGCGCTGCTGGAGCAGTCGGACGAGCTGGCGCACCTCGGCCTCGGGCGGGGGCGCGTCCAGAGCCGTCAACAGTTCCGCCACCCGGAACACCGGCGTGGGCAGGAACGGCCGGGCCTTGTGCAGCGCGGCCAACTGCCCGGCCGTGCGCCCGTCCAGCGGGTCGGCCTCCCATGCGGCGCACAGGGCGTCCGCCCCCAGGGCGAACAGGCTGGCGGGGCCATACGCGGAACCTTCCGGCGTGTTCATGGCCGCCAGGGCCATCTCGGCAATGCCGACGAGGTGCAGTTGCCCCACCCCGCCCTTGAGCAGGGCGGCGGCGAGGTCGCCGGGCAGATCACGCCAGCGGGGGCGGGCAAGGGCGGGAGAGGTCACGGTGGCTCCGGCGGGTTCAATTGACATTCCGGGCGTTACCGCCCACAGTGCCGCATCGGCCGATCCGCGCGCCGCAACGGTCGCGCGCGTTTCGGCGCGTTGTATCCCGCCAACCCGCATCCCCGCAACACGCATGGCGCATCCGCACGGCATCCCCGCCCCCGACCCGGCCCAGGCCCCCGCGCTGCTGGCCGCCCTCATGGACCGCGTGCCCACGTGGGAATGCGGCGCGCTTGGCGTGGACAACCAGTTCCGGCTGGCGCGCGGGGCCATCGAGAACGCGGGGGGCCACCCCGGCGTGGTGGCGGCCGGGGTGGGCATGGCCCTGTGGGGGTGGCGCGACAACCCGCTGGACACCCGCCTTGCCGCCCTGCTGCGCGCCATCATGGAGGACGCCCCGCAGGCGTTCGACCCGGCGCTGCGCGCGCTGGTGGCCCGTTTGCATGACCGGGTGCGCGTGCCCGCCGACTTCGGCGCGCTGGACGCGGCCCTGAATCTTCACCCGACCGGGCATGGAGGCCCGGCCGCCGCCCCGGCCCAGGTGATGCTGGACGTGGTCCTGCCCCGCTTGGCCGACCCGGCGCACGGCCTGTTCTGGCTGGCGCGCGGCGTGGAATGGTGCGTGCGCCACGAAAATTCCATAGGCGCGACCGCTGACGGAACCGCTCCCACTGTTTCCCCAGTCGCGGCAGTCGCGGATGACGCCACGCTGGAAGCGTTGCTGCGCGCTGCCCTGTCGGCATCACTGGCCCTGCCGGAAACCGTGGCCCGCAGGCTGCGCGCCGAATGGGCGGTACGCCGCCTGCCCATGGCCGAGGCGTTGCGGCGGCTGGACGAATTGGCGGAACTGGACGCCGCACCCGGCCCCGCATCTCCCTTTTCCCCGTGGTACGCGCTGCGCCGCGCCGAACTGCTGGCCCGGCTCACACAGTCGGGACACCCGGCCGACGCCGCCGCCCTGCTGCTGCCCCTGTGGCGCGCGGCCCCGTACCATCCCAACCTCACCCTGGCCCTGCACGAACTGCTGCACCCGCTGCCCGCGCCGCCGGCGGACATGGCTCCCCCCGCCATCCTGCTGTACAGCTGGAACAAGTGCGACCTGGCGGCGCAGACCCTGCGCTCGCTGCGTTCGGCGGGGTTCCGTGGCGCGCCGGTCTTCGCGTTGGACAACGGCTCGCAGGACGGCACCGAGGACATGTTCCGGGCCATGGCGGCGGATTGGGGTTCGCCGTTCACGGTGGTGCGCCTGCCGGTGAACGTGGGCGCCCCCGCCGCCCGCAATTGGCTGCTTTCGCTGCCGGAAGTTCGCCAGTGCGAGCACGCCGTGTTCCTGGATGACGACGTGCTGCTGGAGCCCGGCTGGCTGGACGGCCTGCTGGCCGTGGCCCACGCCCGGCCCGGCTGGGGGGCCATCGGCTGCGCGGTCACCGACCACACCCCACCGCACGCGCTGCAATGCGCCGACTTTTTCGCCCTGCCGCCGGACATGGGCACCCGCAGCTTCGCCGACCTTGACGAGCACTGGCATATCCACGGCAACTCGGCAGGCAGCGCGGACACCCTGCTCACCGCCTGTACCCGGCCGTGCCTGTCCGTTTCCGGCTGCTGCCACATGGTCTCCATGGCTTCCGTGCAACAGGTGGGCGCCTTCGACGTGCGCTTCAGCCCCAGCCAGTTCGACGACCTGGAACGGGACATCCGCTGCACGCTGGCCGGGCTGCCGGTGTGGTACGCGGGCACGGTGCGGGTGCGCCACATGCAGCATTCCAGCCTGCGCCAGGCCACCAGCCGGGCGCGCAGCGCGCACATCTTCGGCAACCGCATCAAGCTGGAACACCTGCACCCGGCGAGCAAGGCGAAGCAGGCGCGCGAGGCGTCCGCCGCGCTGGCCCGGCAGGACCTGCTGCGCAAGGCGGCCGCGCTGGCGGCCGCCCTGCCCTCGCCACATGCCGGGTAGCCGTCCCGCAACCTCTTCCACCCGCCGCCACCGCGTCCGCAACGCGCACACGAGATATTCCGAATGACCGCCAAAGCCCCCCTCGTCTCCGTCGTCATCCCCGCCTGGAACCTCTGGGACCTCACGCGCGGCTGCCTGGAAAGCCTGCGCGCGCACACGCCCGGCGGCGTGCTGGAGGCCGTGGTGGTGGACAACGGCTCCACCGACGCCACGGCCACCGACCTCGAACCGTTGGGGCGCGCCCTGTTCGGCGATCTGTTCCGGGCCGTGCGCCTGCCGGAAAACAGGGGCTTCGCCGTGGCCAGCAACCTTGGCGCCGCGCAGGCCCGCGCGGACCGGCTGCTGTTCCTGAACAACGACACCCTGGCCACCCCCGGCTGGCTGCCGCCCCTGCTGCGCGCGCTGGACGACGACGCCCGGCCGGGCGCCGTGGGGCCGCTGCTGCTCTACCCGGATACCGACCGCGTGCAGCACTGCGGCATCGCCTTCACGCCCTCGCTGGCCACCGAGCACCTCTACGCCAACTTCCCCGCCGCGCACCCGGCGGTGGCCGCGCGGCGGCCGTTGCAGGCCATCACCGGCGCGGCCCTGCTCATGGGACGCGGGGTGTTCGGCGACTGCGGCGGCTTCCACGAAGGGTACCTGAACGGCAGCGAAGACCTGGAACTGTGCTGGCGCATCCGCGAGCAGGGGCTGAAGGTGATCTGCGTGCCGGAAAGCCGGGTGTATCACCTGGAAAGCCGCACCCCCGGCCGACGCGACCACGACGCGGCCAACGCCGCCCGGCTCAACCGGCGCTGCTCCGGCTGCTTCGGGCCGGACCTGCATAAGCTGGCCCGGCGCGACGGCTTCGAACTGGCCCTGACCCCATGGCTGGAAACCTACCTGACCCTGCCCGCCGCGCGCGCGGCGGAACTGCTGGCGGCCCACGCCGATTTCGAGCCCGGCCGCTGCTGGCAGGCCCTGCAGGCCGACCCGCTGTGGCAGCCCGGCTACGAACTGCTGGCCGCGTTCCTTGAGGCCCACGGCAGATACCTGGAGGCTTCGGGCGTGCGGCTGCTGCACTGCTATTTCTTCCCCAGCCTGCCGGGGTACCGCCGCCTGGCCCTGGTGGCGGCGCAGGCGGGCAACCCGGACCTGGCCGGGCAGGCCGCCGGCAAGATCGAGCACGTCACCGGCCTGCTGGAAGACCCGGAACCGCTGGTGCGCAAGGCGCGCGGGCTGGCCCGCTGGGCACGGCGCGCGGGCGAGCGCGAGGTGGGCGCGCTGTACGAGGGCTGGCTGACCGACCTGGGCCTGCCGCTGCAAGGCGGCGACGCCAACGACCTGCCGGGCGAAGGCGACTGACAGACGCCCCGGACAAGCCCCCCTGCCGCCGATCCACGCCGTATCCGGCAAACGCGACGGCGGCGCATCCGGAACCTTCCGGATGCGCCGCCGTCGTGCGTCGCGGGCGCGGGCTCGGGATGGCGTCTTCCCCGCCTTCCGCCCCCGCTACTTTTCCGCCCAGGCGGCGATGCGGGCCTCCAATTCCTCATCGGGCCAGGAGGGCCGGTCGTACATGCCCGCCAGCACGCGCTGGCGCGAGGCTTCGGCCAGCAGCACCGCCGCCGCCACCGACACGTTGAAGCTCTGGATCATGCCGTACATGGGGATGTACACTTCGCCGTCCACAAGTTCCGCCAGTTCCGGGGCCACGCCGGAATGCTCGTTGCCCATGATGATGGCGGTGGGCCGGGTCATGTCGCAGTCGCCGAGGGGCTTCGCCGCCGGAGTGCAACTGGTGGCCAGCACGCGGTGCCCGCTGTCCTTCAGGGTGCGCATCAGGCTTTGGGCGTCGGAATGGCGCACCGTCTCCACCCACTTGCGGGCCGAGGCCGACGACTTGCGGCCCAGCACGGGAAAGGCGGTGTCCGTGTAGTACAGGTGCACCTGGGCCACGCCGAAGGCGTCGCAACTACGGTAGATGGCCGAAACGTTGTGCGGGTCGTGAATGTTGGCCAGCACAAGGGTCAGGTCCTTCTGCCGCCAGCCGAGAACGCGGCGGATGCGCTCCATGCGCCGGGGGGTTATCTGTCGTGCCATGCTTTCGCCGGTGTTTTCGTGGGGGTTGCCGTGAGCGCCGGGGCGCGGGGCACCTGTGTACCCCCGTTCCGCCAAAATGTCACCTTCCCGCTTGACCAACCAAACCATGTTGCTCCATAACCGGGGCGAAGCGTTGCTCGCATCGGTGATGCCGCCACCACACTGATCCGCGCGGGCAGGGCGGTGCCCCCCGCCGCAACCGCCACTGCAACGCCATCGCGAAACCGCGCTGTTGAAAAGATGGCGCACTCCCGTTACTACAGGCACTGGCGCGGGGCCGCAGTCCTCTTCGCCGCGTGACGCGGACGCACCATGGCCCGCCCGGATGCGCCCACCGGCACGAAAGCGACGTGCCGGCTTCCCGAATCATCCCGGCCAGCGACAACGCTGTCGCCGTGCCCCGGCCGGACGGACTCCATACTACGAGACGCCAAGGAGGCTCCCCAGTGAAGACCCAGATCCAGAAGGCGGCCATGGCCCTCGCGGCCGCCGTCGCCGCCATGCTCCCGGGCATGGCGTTCGCCGCCGGCGCGGGTGCGCCGCATCTCGACGGTGCGCTGCTCGGTGGCCTGTGGGCGGTGCCGTTCGCCTGCATGCTGCTGTCCATCGCCGTTTTTCCCCTGGTGGCGCCGCACTTCTGGCACCATCACTTCGGCAAGGTCTCCGCGTTCTGGGGCCTGGCCTTCCTTGTGCCCTTCGCCATCAAGTTCGGCGCCTCGCTGGCCCTGTACGAAGTGCTGCACACCCTGCTGCTGGAGTACATCCCGTTCATCATCCTGCTGTTCGCCCTGTTCACCGTGGCCGGCGGCGTACGCCTGACCGGCTCGCTGGTGGGCACGCCCGTGGTCAACACCATGCTGCTGGCCATCGGCACGGTGCTGGCGAGTTGGATGGGCACCACCGGCGCGGCCATGCTGCTGATCCGTCCGCTGCTGCGCGCCAACGCCCATCGCAGGTACAAGGTGCATTCGGTGGTGTTCTTCATCTTCCTGGTGGCCAACATCGGCGGCTCGCTGACGCCGCTGGGCGACCCGCCGCTGTTCCTCGGCTTCCTGAAGGGCGTCTCGTTCTTCTGGACCACCATCCACATGTTTGCCCCCATGCTGCTGGTTTCGGTGCTGCTGCTGGCCGTGTTCTTCGCGCTGGACACCGTGCTGTTCGGCAAGGAAGGCCGCCCCGTGCCGCCGCAACAGGACACCGGAGAAAAACTGGGCCTGGAAGGCGGCGTGAACCTGCTGCTGCTGGGCGGCGTGGTGGGTGCGGTTCTCATGAGCGGCTTCTGGAAGCCCGGCGTGGAATTCAACGTGTACCACGTGCCGGTGGAACTGCAGAACATCGCGCGCGACGTCATCCTGCTGGCCATCGCCGGGTTGTCGCTGAAGCTCACCGACCCCGAATCGCGCGTGAAGAACGACTTCTCGTGGTTTCCCATCATCGAGGTGGCCAAGCTGTTCGCGGGCATCTTCATCAGCATGATCCCGGCCATCGCCATCCTGAAGGCGGGCGAGAACGGCGCGCTGCGCTCGGTGATCCAGATGGTGTCGCACGACGGCCAGCCGGTGAACGTCATGTACTTCTGGCTGACCGGCCTGCTGTCCAGCTTCCTGGACAACGCGCCCACCTACCTGGTGTTCTTCAACACCGCCGGGGGCGACGCCATGCACCTGATGCACGACATGACCAACACCCTGCTGGCCATCTCCGCAGGCGCCGTGTTCATGGGGGCCAACACCTACATCGGCAACGCGCCCAACTTCATGGTGCGCTCCATCGCCGAAGACCAAGGCGTGAAGATGCCCAGCTTCTTCGGCTACATGGCCTGGTCGTGCGGCATCCTGGTGCCCACGTTCGTACTGGTGACGCTGGTCTTCTTCATGTAGCGCCGCGTACCGCAGAGACGCAATGCACCGCCCCCGCATGCCTCGCGCATACGGGGGCGTTTTTTCCGTGTCATGGCCAGTGACGGTATGCCGCGCCCGGCACGCCTCGCGGAATCGTGGCACGTTGACGCTCCATGTGCCATCTGCTACCCCTTTCGGCACGCCCGTGACGCCGGATTTTCCGCGCGCCGCGACGGGCGCGCAGACAGCGCGAGGCATGCATGCACATTTCGGAAGGGGTGCTTTCCCCGGCCGTGCTCGGCGCGGGCGCGGCGCTGGCCGCCCTTGGCGTCGCCACGGGCCTGAAGCGCCTGGACTACGATCGCCTGATGACCGTGGCCATCCTGTCCTCCGCCTTTTTCGTGGCCTCGCTGATCCACGTGCCCATCGGTCCCGCCAGCGCGCACCTGGTGCTCAACGGGCTGCTGGGCGTCATGCTGGGCTGGGCCGCCTTTCCCGCCATCTTCGTGGCGCTGGCGTTGCAGGCCCTGCTGTTCCAGTTCGGCGGGCTCACCGTGCTGGGGGTGAACACCTTCACCATGGCCCTGCCTCCGGTGCTGTGCTTCTACGTTTTCCGGCCCATGCTGTCCGGCCCGGACCGCCTGCGCGGGGGCGCGGCTTTCGCCTGCGGCTTCCTGTCCGTGGGCGTGTCCGCCCTGCTCACCGCCGGGGCGCTGGCCCTGTCCGGCGAGGAATTCTCCGCCGCCGCGCGGGCGCTGCTGCTGGCGCACGTCCCGGTCATGTTCGCGGAAGGGGTGGTGACGGCGCTGGTGGTGTCGTTCATCGCCCGGGTGCGGCCCGAGATGCTGGCCTTCACCTCCACGTCCCACGGCTAGCGGCGCCCCCGTGCTGGACGAACCCTTCAGCCGGGGCGCCTCGCGCCTGCACCTGGCGGACCCGCGCTGCAAGCTGATGGCCGCGCTGGCCTTCGCCGTGTGCGCGGCCCTGCTGCGCTCGCCCGGCCCGGCCGCGCTGGCCCTGCTGGCGGGCGCGGCCCTGTGCCTGTGGGCCCGCCTGCCCCTGCCCCGCCTGCTGCGGCGGCTGGCCGCCGTGAACGTGTTCGTGGCCTTCCTGTGGCTGTTCCTGCCCTTTTCCCTGCCCGGCGCGCCGCTGCTGCGCATCGGTCCCTTCCCCGGCCTGCCGGACTGGCTGGCCCCGGACTGGCTGTCTCTGACCGCCACCGACGCGGGCGTGGCCCAGGCCCTGCTGGTCACCCTGAAGTCCAACGCCATCGTGCTGGCCTTCATCGCACTGGCGGGCACCTCGGACATCACCGCCGTGGGCCATGCCGTGGCGGGGCTGGGCCTGCCGGACAAGCTGGCCCTGCTGCTGCTGTTCACCTGGCGGCAGTTGCACGTGGTGGCCCGGGAATACCACCGCCTGCGCACCGCCGCGAAGGTGCGCGGCTTCACCCCCGGCACCAACCTGCACACCTACCGGACATACGCGAACATGGCGGGCATGGTGCTGGTGCGCAGCTTCGACCGGGCCGAGCGCGTGGGCCAGGCCATGCGCCTGCGCGGCTTTGCCGGGCGTTTCCACATGCTGGCCGAGCCCGCCGGACGCCCCGGCGACCGCCTGCTGGCCGCCGTCATCATCCTGTGCGCGGCCGCCCTGCTGGCCGCCGACATCCTGCAACCCCTCGCCGGACTGCCATGAGCACCGCAGCCACTCCCCCGAACAGCGGACAGCCCCGCAACCATGCACATGACCATGCGCACGACCATGCGCACGGGCACGACGAGGGGCACGACCATCCGCATCCCCATCCGCACAGCCATGCCGATGATGACGCCACCCCGCCGCTGGCGGCCGTGCAGGACATCCACTTCACCTATCCCGGCAGCGCGGAACCGGTGCTGCGCGGCGCCTCGCTGGCCCTGCGGCCGGGGCGGCGCATCGGCCTGCTGGGCCACAACGGCAGCGGCAAGTCCACCCTGCTGCACCTGCTCATGGGACTGTTGCGTCCACAGTCCGGCCGGGTGCTGCACCGGGGCGTGCCCCTGGCCCGCGAGGCGGACTTTGTCCCGCTGCGCCGCGAAGTAGGCTTTCTGTTCCAGAATTCCGACGACCAGTTGTTCTGCCCCACCGTGCTGGAAGACGTGGCCTTCGGCCCGCTGAACCACGGCGCATCCCCGACCCAGGCCCGCGCCGTGGCCGAGGCCACCCTGGAGCGGCTCGGCTTCGCCGGGTTCGGCAGCCGGGTCACCCACCGCCTGTCCGGCGGCGAAAAGAAGATGATCGCCCTGGCCGCCGTGCTGGCCATGCAGCCGCAGGCCCTGCTGCTGGACGAGCCCACCAACGACCTGGACCCGCGCACCCGCGAGCGGCTCATCGCCACCCTGGCCGCGCACAGCCCCACCCATCTGATCATCTCGCACGACTGGGACTTTCTGGCCCGGACCTGCGACAGCTTCCTCACCGTGCGGGACGGCGCGGTCCGCACCGCCACCCATACCCCCCACACCCACGTGCACACCCACACCGGCGGCGACGTGCACCATCATCACGGGTAATACGAATCGGGGGAGAGGGGCTTCTCCCTTTCCCCCGTTTACTCCGGACGCCTACCCGAACAGTTTCGCGTGCACGTCCTGCCACACGGTGTCGGGGGTGATGTCGCGCATGCAGCGATGATGGCCCAAGGGGCACTGCTGGGGGCCGTGCAGGCCGCAGGGACGGCAGTCCAGGCCGGTTTCGAGCACGGTGGCCTTGGGGCCGCGCGGGTAGAAGCCGTGGCGGCGCACGGTGGGGCCGAAGATGGCGGTGACGGGGGTACGCTGGGCCCAGGCGATGTGCATGGGACCGGAATCGTTGCTGAGATAGCAGTCGAGCACGGCGAGGTGCGCGGCAAGGTCCACAAGCGAGAGCGCGCCGGACAGGTCAATGAGCGCGGGGCTGCCGAGGGTGCCGGAGCGTTCGGCCACCTCGCGCGCCACGGCTTCCTCGCCGGGTCCGGCGAACAGCACGACGCGCGCGCCATGGGCGGCGGCGCGGCGGACCACCTCGGCGAAATATTCGGCGGGCCAGCGCTTGGTGGCCCACACGGAACCGGGATGTACGCCGAGTAACGGTGCGCCGTCGCCCGCGTACTCCGCGCGGAAGGCGGCGGCCCGTTCACGGGCGGGTTCGGGCAGCACCAGTTCCGGCCAGTCCAGGACCTGCCTGAGGTTCAGGGGCCGCACCAGTTGCAGCAGCCGTTCGATCTCGTCCAGTTGGTCGAAACGGCGCGGAACGGTGTGGGTGTAGAACCACGAATTGAACCACGGCCGGTCGTAGCCGATGCGCACCTTAGCGCTGGTCCAGCGGGCGATGCACGCGCTGCGCAGGCTGGCGTGGGCGGAAATCCACAGCGAATGGTTCTCGCGCGCCAGTTGCCGTCCCACGCGGGCGGCGGCCATGACGCCGCTTTCGCCGCCGCGCTTGTCGAACTCGTGCACGCCGGAAAGCTCGGGCTGCGCGGCGAACAGGCTGCCCACGCCGCGCCGCACCCAGAAGTGCAGTTCGGCGTCGGGGTAGTTGGCGCGCAGGGTGCGCAGAAGCGGCAGCGTAAGCACCGCGTCGCCCAGGAAGGCGGTGTTCCAGACGCCGATGCGGCTCATGACGGTTCGCTCCGCGAAAGGTCCGTGGAAAAGGGGCCGCAGGAGGATGAACCCGGCGTGCCCGATGCGCCTGATGTGCCCGATCTGCCTGACGTATCCGACGAGTTTGACACGCCCCGCGCCCGCGCGGTGGCCTGGCCCAGCAGCCACGCGGCCGCCGCGGCAAGGTCGCGCGCCACCGCGTGCGGCCAGTCCGGCCGCGCGGCAAGGTCGGCGGGGTCTGGTTCCCGCACGGGGGCGTCGCCTTCGGGTACGGGCACACCCAGGGTGCGCGCGGCGGCCTGCCCCTTGCCGGTCAGCACCAGCACCACCAGCCCCAGGCCCGCATCGCGGCCGAAGACCACGTCCTCAGGCTTGTCGCCCACCATGGCGGTGGCGGCGGCGCACAGGCCGTGCCGGTCGCGCAGGGCCAGCCACATGCCCGGCGCAGGCTTGCGGCAGGCGCAGCCGTCGTCCGGGCCGTGCGGGCAGAAGGCCGTGCCGGTCAACGACACGCCGTATTCCCCCAGCAGTTCGCCGAGGCGGTCATTGCAGGCGTGCAGGTCGGCCTCGGTGAAGTAGCCCCGGCCGATGCCCGACTGGTTGGTGACGAGGAACAGCCGCGCCCCGGCGGCGGCCAGGGCGGCAAGGCCCTGCCCGGCACCCGGCAGCAGCGCGACGCCTGCGGGGTCGGCCAGATAGTGGCGGTCCTCGATGACGGTGCCGTCGCGGTCGAGCAGCACGGCGGCGAGGGATGTGGTGTTCGGTGCCGGGTTCATGGTGGGGCAACTTGTGGCACGGCGGGCCGCTTTTTTCAAGGCGGCGCCCCGGCGGCGCATGCGCTCCCCGCCACCGCAGACGACATCCGGGCCATCGCCAGCCTGTCGCGCCGGGCCGGGCGCATCCAGCCGTACGCTAAACGTTCCATCCGCAACATCCTGTCGCTGGACCGGAAGCGGGTGCCGAAGCAGGTGGATGACAGGCAGGAACTGGCCCGACGCCGCCGCGCGGAATTGGTTCAAAAATAAAGAATGATTACTGTTAGCATTTATTTAGATGAGCGATCCGTTGTTGTTACAGCTTGTTACCCGAGGCTGTATCCCGTTGTGAAAGCCTTTGCACGGGCGCTACCCCCTTGCCACGACGGAAGAAACGCCGTATGCCAGACGCAGCCGCATGCGACGTTTCCGTAAGGTGGGGGGGCCGTTCCGGCACCACCCGGCCTGACGGGACGTTTCCGGCGGCAACGCATCCGATGCAACCCGGCACCGCCACACGATGCCGCGAGACGATACACAGTTCGCGGCCGGTCACGCACCGGCGATCATGCGGGCGGCCACGCCAGCGGCCCGCGCGGCGCTACCCGCGCCTGCACCACGAACGCGCCCCGCGCGGCCGAAGGGACGGCCCTTCCGGCAACGGCACGGGTGGGCACCGCCCCCCGGCCTGCGCGCGATGCGGCGGCGCACTTCCCGCCCTTTCCGGATCGCACCGGATCGCCGGTTCGCCAACCCGCCGGACCGGGCAGGGAAGCCATAAGGACCACACATGTCGAAGAAGAACGGCAAAAGCCTGTACCTCGTGGCCCTCGCCCTGTTCCTGGGCGGGGTGGGCTATCTGGTGTTCTCGGGCTTTTCCCAGAACAGCGTGTACTTCCTGAACGTTTCGGAAGCCCTCGCCATGCCCTCGGACAAGTTGCAGTCCATCCGCCTGTTCGGCACGGTGGCCCCCGAGGGCATCGCCAGGCTGGACGACGGGCCGGGCGTGCGCTTCCTGCTCGAAGACAAGGACAGCCCGGGGCAGACCGTGCGGGTGATGTACCGCGGGGCCGTGCCCGACACCTTCAAGGAAGGCGTCGAGGTCATCGTGGAAGGCGGCATGCCCCAGGGCGGAACCGCCGGTGAATTCCGCGCCAAGACGCTGATGACCAAGTGTCCCTCGAAATACGAAAAAGAAAACCGTAAGGGATGATGCCCGGCGGGGTACACGGCGTGGGCCGGCCAGCCTTCCGAACCGGCACGCTGGTCGCCGCGATGGTTGCCGCGATAATCTGCTGACGGGCGGCTTCGCCTGCGTCGCGCGCCTGCGCGCGCCGCGTAGCGGATTCCGCCCCTGGCCCCGCGCCTCCGGTCCCTGGGACACCCCTGAAGACTGGCGGCGCGGAACGTCACCCGGCACTCCGCTTTCGTCCTTGCGCCGCACCGCCTCCGCGCATCCCTCACATATCGGCAGGAGACTTCATGCACCTTTCCGCCTACTTGCTGCTTGTCGCGTCGCTGCTTTTCGCCCTCTTCTTCGCCGGGGCGGCAGCCGCGCAACTGTGGCAGGGGCGTTCCACGGTCCTGCCGTGGATCGAAAAGGCGCACCTGATGCTGACCGGGTTCATGACCCTGTCATCCGTGGTGCTGCTGTACGCCCTTGTCAACTTCGACTTCTCGCTCGTCTACGTCGCCAGCTACACCGACCGCGCACTGCCGCTGTTCTACCGCATGACGGCCTTCTGGGCCGGACAGGCCGGGTCCATGCTGTTCTGGGCGTGGTCCGTGGCCCTGTTCGGGGTCATCTTCGCCCTCACCGGCGACTACCGCGACCTCAGCCCCCAGACCAAGCTGTGGTTCTGGCTGTTCTTCCTGGCCGTCATGGCCTTCTTCCTGCTCATCCTCACCGCGTGGAGCAACCCGTTCCTCACCGCGTCCCCGGCCCCGGCCGACGGCAACGGCCTGAACCCGCTGCTCCAGAACCCCGGCATGATCTTCCACCCGCCGCTGCTGTTCCTGGGGTACGGCGGCTTCGCCATTCCCGGCTGTCTCGCCCTGGGCCAGGCCATGAGCGACGGCTACGGCCGCGAGGGCGCCTGGGCGGGCATCGCCCGGCCGTTCACCCTGACCGCGTGGCTGTTCCTGACCGCGGGCATCGTGCTGGGCGGCTGGTGGTCGTACATGGAACTGGGCTGGGGCGGCTACTGGGCGTGGGACCCGGTGGAAAACGCCTCGCTCATCCCCTGGCTGGTCTCCACCGCGTTCCTGCACACCTCGGTCATCGAGTCGCGGCGCGGCAAGCTGCACCGCGTGAACATCCTGCTCATGGCGCTGACCACCATCTCCGCCTTCTTCGCCACCTACCTGGTGCGCAGCGGGGTGGTGGATTCGCTGCACGCCTTCGGCGACGGCGGCGTGGGCCGCCCGCTGCTGATCTTCATCCTGGCCTCCACCGCGCTGACCGTGGCGGTGACGCTGATCTGGCGCAAGGACGACGCAAAGCCCCTTTCCGGCGTCGACAGCCGCGAAGGCTTCCTGGTGCTGGTGGCCTGGGTGCTGCTGGCCCTGTCCGCCATCATCCTGGTGGCCACCATGTGGCCCGTGTTCAGCAAGTTCTGGGTCGAAAAGCCCATGGGGCTCGAACCCGCCTTCTACAACCGGGTGTGCCTGCCGCTGTTCGCGGGCATCGCCGTGCTGCTGTCGGTGTGTCCGTGGCTGGGCTGGAAGGGCGGCGTGCGCAGCATGCCGAAGCTGCTGGCCGTGCTGGGGGTGATGGCCGCCGTCACCGCCATGACCTGGTACGCCTACCGCATGCCCATGGCCGCCCTGGGCGCGGGCGCGGGCGCGGCCTGCGTGGCGGGCATCGTCATCCTGCTGACCACCGAAGCCCACGTGCGGCGCAACAACGCCTCGCTGGCCGCCCACGGCGTGCACCTGGGCCTGGCCCTGATGGTGCTGGGCGTGGCCTTTTCCGGCCCGTACAAGGTCGAGCAGGAAATGGAGATTCCCCGCGACGCCACGGTGAAGCTGGGCAAGTACGACCTGCGCTACGTGAACCTGTACGAGGGCGAAGGCCCCGGCTACATCTTCATCGAGGCCGAACTGAACGTCACCCGCGAGGGCGCGCCCGTGGGCGTGCTGTCGCCCCAGCGCCGCCTGTACGCCAAGTTCGACCGCCAGGCATTCGCCGAGGCGGCCACCATCTTCGGCCTTGGCGACGAACTGTACGCCACCCTGCTGGGCGTGGACGCCGAAGGCGCGGCCACGCTCAAGGTCAGCGTGAACCCGCTGGTGAACTGGGTGTGGATCGGCGGCACGCTGATGTGCGTCGCCCCCTTTCTGGGACTGCGCCGCCCGGCATCGTCGCGCGACGAGGACGGCGACGCCGGAGACGGGCGGGAGGCATGATGCTGCTGCGGCTGACCAGGGTCGCCAAGTTCTACGGCAACCGGCTGGTGATCAAGGACGTCTCGTTCGAGGCGGCCCCCGGCACGGTGACGCTGCTGGCCGGTCCCAACGGGGCGGGCAAGTCCACGCTGCTCAAGCTCATGGCCGGGCTGTCCCGGCCCAGCGCGGGCAGCGTGGAGCGCGGCGTGCCTGAAGAGGCCCTTGGCTACCTCGGCCACCAGACGTTCATCTATCCCGAGCTTACCGCCTTCGAAAACCTGGCCTTCTGGGCGCGCCTGCACGGCCTTGCGCCGGAACGGTGCACCGAAGAAGCCCTGCTGGCCACCCTGGACCGCATGGAACTGAAGCGCTTCGCCTTCGAACGGGCGGGCGGCTTTTCGCGCGGCATGGCCCAGCGGCTGAACCTCGCGCGGGTGCTGCTGCTGTCGCCGTCGCTGCTGCTGCTGGACGAACCGGGCACCGGGCTCGACACCCGGTCCATGGCCATCCTGCACCGCGAAATCGCCGCCGCGCGCGACCGGGGCGCGGGCATCGTCTGGATCAGCCATTCCGTGGCCGAGGACCTTGTCCGGGCCGACCACGTGCTGGCCATCGCCGAAAAGCGCGTGGCCTACAGCGGCCCGGCCGCCGGGTACGTTCCGGAGGCCGTGGCATGCTGAGCGCGGCCTTCGCCATCGCATCCAAGGACCTGCGCCTGCTGCTTTCGCGCGGCACCGGCCTGGTCCAGGCCCTGCTGCTGGGGCTGTTGCTGATCTTCGTGTTCAGCCTGTCGCAGCGGGTGGGCGAGGTGATGGGACCGCAGGGGGCCGCCGCCATCTTCTGGCTGGCGTCCGCCTTCTGCCAGGTGCTCATCTTCAACACCCTGTTCTCCATCGAAGAGGCCAACGGCGCGCGCTTCGGCCTGCTGCTGGCCCCGGTGCCGGTGCAGGCCGTGTGGCTGGGCAAGGGCATTGCCGGGTTCGCCCTGCTGCTCTGCGCCCAGGCCGTGTTCCTGCCCGCCGCCGTGGTGTTCCTGGGCCAGACCGTGTCGCCCCTGTGGCACGTGGGCCTGGCCACCGTGCTGCTGGCGGACGTGGGCATCGTGGCCCTGGGCGCGCTGCTGGGCGCGCTGTCGCAGGGCCAGGCCGCCCGCGAATCGCTGCTCAGCATCGTGCTGTTTCCGCTGCTGGTCCCGGTGCTGCTTGCGGGCATCCGGGTGGGCGCCGCCGCCTTCGCCGACGACATCCCCGAAGGGGTGGAGTCGTGGCTGGGGCTGGTGGCCGCCTTCGACGCCCTGTTCCTTGGCGCGGGCATCGTGCTCTTCCCCTTCGTGTACGGCGGGGAAGAATGACGTTGAAAAAGATGTAATCGGGGAGGGGAACCTTTTGGAAAAGGTTCCCCTCCCCGAACCCCTCCCCTCCAAAACTTTTCATAGGGGGGATACGGGCAGGACGGAAGGCATATCCGCCCTCCGTGCCCGCCAGCCGAACCAACGAAAAGCGAGGCACCCATGCGAACGAACCGGCTTTCCCCCGCGATGCCCCTTGTCGGGATTGTCGCGGGCCTGGCCCTCGCGCTCTGCCAATACCTGATCTTCGTGTACGCCCCCGTGGAGCAGACCATGGGCATCGTGCAGAAGATCTTCTACTTCCACATGCCGCTGGCGTGGTGGTCGCTGATCAGCTTCTTCACCGTGTTCGCGGCCAGCATCGCCTTTCTGCGCACCCGCAACTGGAAGTGGGACGCGCTGTCCGGCGCCGCCGCCGAGGTGGGCGTGCTGTTCAGCGGCCTGGCCCTCGTCACCGGCTCCATCTGGGGCCGCCATTCCTGGGGCGTGTGGTGGACGTGGGACCCGCGTCTGACCACCACCCTGGTCATGTGGTTCGTGTATGCGGGCTACCTTGTGCTACGCACCCTCGACCTGCCGCGCGAACGGCTGGGCACCGTCTCCGCCGTGGTGGGCATCGTGGCCTTCCTCGACGTGCCGCTGGTGTTCCTGTCCGCCCGGCTGTGGCGCTCCATCCACCCCACCGTGTTCGCATCCAGGGGCGGCGGGCTGGAACCGGAAATGAAGACCACCGTCATCGCCTGCATCGTCGCCTTCGGCTTCCTGTGGGTGGCGCTGACGTGGCTGCGCGCGGCGCAGCGGCGCATGGCGGCGCGTATCGACGTGCTTGCGACGGAAACCACCATCTGAACCCCTCGGCCACAAATGAGGATTTTCGTTCGCTGGCAAGGAAAGCAAGCCGCCCATGAGGGCGCATGCCGCAGCCGTTAGGCGAGCTTGCGAGCCTTACGGATGAAGACCGCAACGCGCTCTTCTCGTATTCGCCCGAGCCGTAGCCGTTAGGCGAGCGCGCAGCGCGCGTCTTACGGATAAGGACAGCAAGGCCATGGAAGGCGAAGCTTGACGCAGCCAGCGGGCGAAAAGACCATTTGGAATGAGCTTGGTTCCGTAGGAGAACACGATATGGAAAGTACGCAATGGCTTTTGGTCGCCAACGCGGCCGTGTGGCTGGGCATCGGCGCCTACCTGTTCCTGCTGGCCCGCTCGCAGCAGACCCTTGACCGGCGCATCCGCCACATGGAGATGCTTGGCGATGACAAATAGCACCCTGACCATGAATCCGCTGGACGGCGGCCGCAAGCTGGTGCTGCTGGCCGTGTGCGTGGGCCTTGCCGCCATGCTGGGCGCCTCGTTCCTGTACCGCCTGTCCAACCCTTCGCTGGTGCAGCAGGGCCGCGGCCCCGCCGCGCAGGAGGAAGGGGAACACGCAGGCGAAATGGAAATGGTTTCCGCGCTGATGCAGAAGGTGCAGCAGAACCCCACCGACGCGGGCGCGCTGTTCGCCCTTGGCCAGCATTTCCTGGACCACGCCGACTGGGCGCGCGCCGAAGGCTTCCTGGCCCGCGCCGTGGTGGCCGCCCCGGCCGACCCGCAGCCGCTGTACATGCTGGGCATCGCCCAGTACCAGCAGCAGTCCTTCGACAAGGCGGCGGAAACCTTCGAGCGGCTCATCGAGATCGACCCCCAGCCCGCCGCGCGCTACAATCTGGGCATCCTGTACCGCCACTACCTGAAGGCCGAAGACAAGGGTAACGCCCACCTCAAGGCCGTGCTGGACGATCCCAAGGCCCCGGAAGACCTCAAGGCGCAGGCCCGGCAGGAACTGGAGTCGGCCACGCACGGGTCCGCCCAAGCGGCTCCCGAAACAAAGCAGCAGGACAAGAAGCAGTAGCGGGCAACAGCCCCACCGTATGATGCACACACCGGAAGGGGCGGACCACCGCCCCTTTCGCGCATGCGGGAGGCGGCTTTGCTCCCATGGCGGGCGGCGGATGAAAAATGCGCAAATACGCAGGGGGTGCGCCCGCCGCCAGAGCGCGGCGGCCTTCACCCGTCCCTCCGCTGCCTCTCCGCCAGGTCCCCATGTCGCTGGTTGAGGAAACAACCCGATTCTTGACAATCCGCCGCCCCACTCTGTATGATGGTTGATTAAATTTTGACATATTTGTCAAACCTGCCCAACCCGACGGCCCGCCCTTCGTTCGGAGGCAGACGGGGAAAACGGTCCGGCGCCGCGCGGCCCGGACGCTCCAACCAACCCGCCCGGAGAGAGATCATGAGCAAGATCGTGTGCAAGGCATTGACGTTCGACGACGTCCTGCTGCAGCCCGGCTATTCCGAAGTCACCCCCGACCTCGTGGACGTCTCCACCTGGCTCACCCCCGAAATCCGCCTCAACATTCCTCTGCTCAGCGCCGCCATGGACACCGTGACCGACTCCGGCATGGCCATCTCCATGGCCCGCAACGGCGGCGTCGGCGTCATCCACAAGAACATGCCCGTGGACCGCCAGCGCATCGAGGTCGAAAAGGTCAAGAAGTCCGAAAGCGGCATGATCATCGACCCCGTGACCATCGATCCCGACTATTCCGTGCGCCAGGCCCTGGAGCTGATGGCCGAATACCGCGTCTCCGGCCTGCCCGTGGTGCGCGGGGTGGAACTGGTGGGCATCCTGACCAACCGCGACGTGCGCTTCGTCAAGGACCTGGAAGGCACCCAGGTGCGCGAGGTGATGACCAGCAAGAACCTGGTCACCGTGCCCGTGGGCACCACCCTGGACGACGCCAAGGACCTGCTGCACGCGCACCGCATCGAAAAGCTGCTGGTGGTGGACGAGGGTAACCGCCTGAAGGGCCTCATCACCATGAAGGACATCGACAAGGTCCAGAAGTACCCGTTCTCGTGCAAGGACGACAACGGCCGCCTGCGCGTGGGCGCCGCCCTCGGCATCGGCAAGGACTGCGAGGAGCGGGCCAGCGCCCTGCTGGGCGCGGGCGTGGACTTCCTGGTGCTGGATTCGGCCCACGGCCACTCGCGCAACGTGCTGCGCGCCATCGAGATGGTCAAGGGCGCCTTTCCCAAGTGCCAACTGGTGGCGGGCAACGTGGCCACCTACGAGGGGACGAAAGCCATCCTGAAGTCCGGCGCCGACACCGTGAAGGTGGGCATCGGCCCCGGCTCCATCTGCACCACCCGCATCGTGGCGGGCGTGGGCGTGCCCCAGGTCACCGCCATCCTCGAATCGGTGCGCGCCGCGCGCGAGCTTGGCCGCTGCGTCATCGCCGACGGCGGCGTGAAGTTCTCCGGCGACGTGGTGAAGGCCATCGCCATGGGCGCGGACACCGTGATGATCGGCAGCCTGTTCGCGGGCACCGACGAAAGCCCGGGCGAAACCATCCTCTACCAGGGCCGCTCGTACAAGATCTATCGCGGCATGGGCTCCATCGACGCCATGAAGGAAGGCAGCTCCGACCGCTACTTCCAGGAAAAGAGCAAGAAGCTGGTGCCCGAGGGCATCGTGGGCCGCGTGCCCGTGAAGGGCCCGGTGGCCGAAAGCCTGTACCAACTGGTGGGCGGCCTGCGCTCGGGCATGGGCTACGTGGGCGCGGCCGACATCAGGGAATTGCAGGAAAAGGCGCAGTTCGTGGAAATCTCGGCGGCCGGGCTGCGTGAAAGCCATGTGCACGACGTGATCATCACGAAGGAGTCCCCGAACTACCGCATCGACAATAATTAACCCGCGACGGGCCTTTCGCCCCCCGGCATCGTCACGCGTCGGAGGCGGCTCGGGTCACGCACGGAAGAGTGCGCTCCCCTCGCCGCCCCTCGCGTTCCTTGCCGGGAAACGAAAATCCCGCCGCGGACGCAGCGGTTCCGCGCAGGAAAAGGCAGAAAGGCCCTGACGGCCACCGCCACCCCCCAGACACAACGGCCTCACAACGCATATCACGATTGCCCGATGCACCCCGCGCGGGCGACAGAGGACAGCACATGGAAGCACAGACCAAGGTCATCATCATCGACTACGGTTCGCAGGTGACGCAGCTCATCGCCCGCCGCGTGCGCGAGGCCGGCGTCTATTCCGAAATCCATCCCTGCATCGTCACGGCGGAGCAGGTGCGCGCCATGAATCCCGCCGCCGTCATCCTGTCCGGCGGCCCGGCCAGCGTGGGCGAGGCCGACGCCCCCGCCCTGGACAAGGGCCTGCTGGAACTCGGCGTGCCGGTGCTGGCCATCTGCTACGGCATGCAGCTTCTGGGGCACAACCTGGGCGGCCAGTTGGCCACCTCGGAAACCCGCGAGTACGGCCCGGCCGACCTCACCCTGCTGGGAGACTGCCCGCTGTGGGACGGCATCGACAAGGCCGCCTCCACCCGCGTGTGGATGAGCCACGGCGACAAGGTCAAGACGCCCCCGCCCGGCTTCGCCGTGGTGGGCCGCACCGCCACCCTGGACGTGGCCGCCATGGCCGACGAAGCCCGACGCATCTACGCCGTGCAGTTCCACCCGGAGGTGCACCACACCGAGGAAGGCACCCGCATCATCAACAACTTCCTGTTCCACGTGGCCAGGCTGAAGGCCGACTGGACCATGTCCTCGTTCGTGGAGCGCGCGGTGAAGGAAATGGCCGAAACCGTGGGCGACCGCCACGTGGTGTGCGCGCTTTCGGGCGGCATCGACTCCACCGTGGTGGCCGTGCTGCTGCACAAGGCCATCGGCAAGCGCCTGCACTGCATCTTCGTGGACAACGGCGTGCTGCGCCTGAACGAAGGCCAGGAAGTGGTGGACTACCTGTGCGAGCACTTCGACCTGAACCTGAAGTACGTGCAGGCCCAGCGCCGCTTCCTCGACAAACTGGAAGGCGTGGACGACCCCGAGCAGAAGCGCAAGATCATCGGCTACACCTTCATCGAGGTGTTCGACGAGGAAGCCAAGGCACTCGGCCACGTGGACTTCCTGGCGCAGGGCACCCTGTACCCCGACGTCATCGAGTCGGTGTCGCACAAGGGGCCTTCCGCCGTCATCAAGAGCCACCACAACGTGGGCGGTCTGCCGGAAAAGATGAACCTGAAGCTCATCGAACCGCTGCGCGAACTGTTCAAGGACGAAGTGCGCAAGGTGGCGGCGGAACTGGGCCTGCCGGACTTCATCATCTGGCGGCACCCCTTCCCCGGCCCGGGCCTCGCCATCCGGGTCATCGGCGAGATCACCGAGGAACGCCTGGACATCCTGCGCAAGGCCGACAAGGTCGTGCAGCACGAACTGATGGCCTCCGGCTGGTACCGCAAGGTGTGGCAGGGCTTCGCCGTGCTGCTGCCGCTGAAGACCGTGGGCGTCATGGGCGACGGCCGCACCTACGAGCACGTCATCGCCCTGCGCATCGTGGACAGCGTGGACGCCATGACGGCGGACTGGGCGCGCTTGCCTTCCGAACTGCTTGAGCGTATTTCGAGCCGGATAATCAACGAGGTGAAGGGCGTGAACCGCGTGGTCTACGACATCTCCTCGAAGCCGCCGAGCACCATCGAATGGGAATAGGCGGACGGCGTTCGCCCAGGTGCGCACCCAGATGCGCGCCCAGGTGCACGTTCAGATGAGCGCCCGGCGGACGCGCGGGGGCCGGAAGGCCCCCGTGGCGCCCCCCGCATTTGGCCGTAGGGCCGCGCCACCGCGCGGCGCCCACCGGGCATGGCCGGTCTTTCCCGCCCCTGCCCGCAGCACTGCAACCAAGGCGGTCTGTTTTCAATGTTCGGCATCGGCAGCACGGAACTTCTGGTCATCATGGTTGTGGCCCTCATCGTCCTCGGTCCCAAGAACCTGCCCAACATCGCGCGCACGCTGGGCAAGGCCATGGGTGAATTCCGCAGGGTTTCCACAGACTTCCAGCGCACGCTGAACACCGAGATCGAACTCGACGATCACGAGCGCCGCAAGAAGGAAGCCGAGAAGGAATTCTTCGACGACAAGGCCAAGGCCGAGGCCCCCAAGGACGAAGCCGCCAAGGCCGAACCCCAGAAGGCCGAAGCCGCCAAGCCCGCCACCGAAGCCGACGGTAAGAGCGCATGAGCCGGGACGACAAGGACGCCGCCAAGGCGGAGCCCGTGTCCGACGGCGAGCGCGAGACGCCTGCTGCGGCGGACCAGCCGGACGGCTGCGATCCCAACGCCTACGACCCGGACGCCGCCGAACGCAACGCCTGCGAACTGGACGCCATCGACGCCTGCGAGCGGAAGCCCGCGTGGCAGTCGGACCCCGATGCCGGGCTGGCGTACGCTTCGTGCGGCGCCATCGAGGAAACAGCTGCGACCCCGGCGCCTTCCGACGCGCCAGCCAGCGATGCTCCCGACGCCGGACAGGCGGAATCCGCTTCGGCGGAAGCCGAATCCGGCGAATCCCGCTCCGTCGAGGACGTGATCGCCGCAGCCGTGCTGCCCGACTACGAGCCGGACGGCTCCGACGCCGCCCCCGTTGCCGGTACGGACGCCAGTGGGGGCACCGGTCAGGACGGCTCCGACGCCCCGCCCCCGAATGACACGGACGACACGGACGACACGGACGAAGCCGCCGCCACGGAAACCGCCGTGGTGTCCGCCCCCCCGCGCGACCTCAGCGAGGCCGTGGACCGCGCCGGCAAGGAAGAGGAAGCCGCCGCCGAAGGCGGCCGCTCCATGACCCTGCTGGACCATCTTTCCGAACTGCGCGTGCGCCTGGTGCGCTGCCTCATCGCGCTGACCGTGGGCTTCTTCGCCTGCTACGGTTTTGCCGAAGAGCTGTTCAACTACCTGATGATTCCCCTGACCCGGGCGCTGCCGTCCGGGGCCAAGCTGATCTACACCGCGCTGCCCGAGGCGTTCTTCGTCTACATGCAGGTGGCGCTGGTGGCCGGGGCCTTTCTGGCCAGCCCGTACCTGTTCTACCAGATCTGGGCGTTCATCGCGCCCGGCCTGTACGACGAGGAAAAGCGCCACATCATCCCCATCGCCGGGGCGTCGGCGCTGTTCTTCGTGGCGGGCGCGGCGTTCTGCTATTTCCAGGTGTTCCCCTACGCCTTCGAGTTCTTCGTGGGCTTCGCCACGGACACCATCGCGCCCATGCCCAAGCTGGACGAGTACCTCGGCTTTACCCTGAAGATGCTGCTGGCCTTCGGGCTCATCTTCGAAATGCCGCTGTTCGCGTTCTTCCTGTCGCGGCTCGGCCTCGTCACCGCGCAGTGGATGCGCAAGACCCGCAAGTACGCCATCCTCGCCATCTTCATCGTGGCCGCCATTCTCACCCCGCCGGATGTTTTCTCGCAGTTGATGATGGCGGCGCCCATGCTTGTGCTGTATGAAATAAGCATCCTCGTGGCCGCCGTGTTCGGCAAGAAGAAGCCCGGCGCGGACGAAGAGGACGAAGAGGACGAAGGCGCGGCAGAAGAAGAGGACGGCGACGCCGAAAAGCCCGGCCCCGACAAGGTCGTGCAGGGCGACTAGCCCCGCGCCGCGGCACACAACGGTCCACACATGAACCACGCACCCCGGAAGGAGCCCGAGATGAGCCAGCGCAGCGCCGCCGTGTTCCGCGAAACCAAGGAGACCTCCATCCGCCTCGACCTCGTGGTGGACGGGCAGGGCCTTGTCAACGTGCACACCGGGTTCGGCATGGCGGACCACGTCATCACCCTGGCCGCGTTCTGGGCCGGGTTCGACCTTACCCTGTCCTGCACCGGCGACCTGCACATCGACGCCCACCACACCGTGGAGGACGTGGGCCTGTGCCTGGGCCAGGCCCTGGCCGAGGCCCTGGGCGAACGGGCGGGCATAGCCCGCGTGGGTTTTGCCCGCGTGCCCATGGACGAGGCCCTGGCCGACGTGTGCATCGACATCTCCGGCCGCCCGTGGCTTGAATGGCGCGGGGACGACCTGTTGCCGCCCGTCGTCGCCGGGCAGGAGCGCGACCTGTGGCGCGAGTTCCTGAAGGCGTTCGCGTCGGCCGCCCGCATGAACCTGCACGTCTCGTTCCTGTACGGCAGGAACGGTCACCACCTGCTGGAATCCGCCGCCAAGGGGCTGGGACTTGCCCTGCGGCAGGCGGTGCGCCGTGACCGCGAGACGCTGCTCAGCACCAAAGGGAGCCTAGACTGATGCGTACCCATCGCGGTTTCATCGCCTTCCCGGTGTCGGGCGCGCTGCTCGCGCTGCTCGTCCTCACCCTGCTCGCCGTGCTGCCCGGCTGCTCGCAGCGCCAGCGCGGCCCGGCCCCGCTGCCCGACGCCACCATCGGCGTGGCGGCCTTCACCCAGCCCACGGCCATGGCCGACCTGCTGGCCGGGTACATCCCCGAGGACCAGCAGAAGGTGGAGGAAGAAACCTTCGCCGACCTCGACCGTGCCTTCGGCGACATCCTGCGCGGCGAAACCAAGCGGGTGTACAGCTTTGCCGCCACCAAGCCCTCGCTGTCGACCCAGGCGGGCGGGCGCACCGGCGGTCGGCCCCAGGCGCTGGCCTACTGGGTCGAAGTGGGCCGCCAGGCCGACGTGGACTTCCTGCTGGTGCCCCAGGTCATCGACCTGCGCGAACGCCAGGGCGGCGACATGGGCGTCACCGAGTCCGCCAGCATCATGATGGACGTGTTCCTCATCGACGTAAGGGGCGGCACCCTGGTCAAGCGCTCCAACTACGACGAAAAACAGATGGGCCTCGCGGACAACCTGCTGGAAGTGGGCAAGTTCGTGGGGCGCAAGGGCAAGTGGCTGTCCGCCCTTGACCTGGCCAGGGAAGGGATGCGCAAGGCCGTCAAGGAGTTCGGTCTGTGATCCTTTTCCCCGCCGTGGACATCAAGGACGGCCGTTGCGTGCGGCTGCGGCAGGGCCGCGCCGACGCCGAGACCGTGTTTTCCGACGACCCGGCCGCCATGGCCCGCCACTGGCAGGACCAGGGCGCCAAATGGCTGCACGTCATCGACCTGGACGGGGCCTTCAGCGGCATGCCCGCCAACTTCGACTTGATCCGTCGCATCTGCGCCGACCTTTCCGTGCCGGTGCAGCTTGGCGGCGGCATCCGCGACGAGGCCACGGCCACGGCCTACCTCGACGCCGGGGTGGAACGGCTGATCATCGGCACCGTGGCCCTGGAGGAACCGGACCTGTACGCCCGCCTGTGCGCGGCCTTTCCGGGGCGCATCGGCGTCTCGCTGGACGCCGAGGGCGGCAGGCTGAAGACCAAGGGCTGGGTGGCCGATTCCGGCCTGACCGTGGACGACGCGCTGCCCCGCCTGCTGGACGCGGGCGCCGCCTTCGTCATCTACACCGACATCGACCGCGACGGCATGCAGACCGGGGTGAACCTGGCCGCGCTGGAACGGCTGGCGGGCATGTGCCCGGTGCCGGTCATCGCGGCGGGCGGCGTGGCCACGCTGGAGGACGTGCGGGCATTGTATCCGCTGACGCTGACCACCAGCGTGGAGGGGGCCGTCACCGGCCGGGCGATTTATACCGGCACCCTCGACCTGCACGCGGCCATGGAGTGGATTGCGGCGCAGTAGGTGGGGGAGCGCGCGGGGGAACGCACGCACGCGAGAGAGAGAGTGGAATTGGATTGGGTAGTTGAGCGAGGGGGCTGCGGAAACGCGGCCCCCTTTTCGTTATGCCTCCGGCGGGTTGGGATGGGTTGTACGAGGTTGAGCACGGCTTCTACGAAGACAGTCCAGCCCTGTTGACCACGCTCGATTTCGTTATGCCTCCGGCGGGCAAGGGGCCATTGAACGATGGCCCCTTGCATCCCCGCGTTCCAGGGGCTCCGCCCCTTGGAACCCCGTGTTTTCACGCACCGCATTCCCATCGTCGCCAGCTTCCCTCCGGCGCAGGACGCCTTCGGGTGATCTGGCGCCTGGAATGCGATGTGCGCATGGCTCCCGATGGCATGGCACAACGAGGGTGCCTTTACCTTCACCCTCGCCGCGACGCATGTGCCGCCGTCAAAGCCCGGCGTCACACGCTTCTACGCACGAGACGTTTCCTTTGAACACCACATGAAAGTCCAACCGTATCCCCCACGCCCCATACATCCAAAACGTCCGCCGTCGCAAAGCCTCCGGCGACGATTTCCGGCTACGGATACGTATCGCCGCACACAGGTTTTCCGCGCCTCTAACCTGCCAACATGATAAAATAGTGAACGTCATCACTCAGGCAAGAACTGGGCAGCAATTCATATCAGACGCACCTGTGCGTCCTGCAAGGCACCAAGCTCCCCAGACAAAGCGCAACATCCGCGCGGATTGCGCCCGCAGCCGGAAATCGCCGCCGGAGGCTTTGCGACGGCGGAAGCTCCGGCGTTGCGGGTGCACCGCAAACCGCGCAACGGCAAGGGCACAACCCGGACCTTTGCCAAGACGACGAGAGATATGTGCACATTCGCATTCCGCCGGGCAGATCTCCCAAGGCGCGCCAGCGCCGCAGGGAAGCTGCCCGGCACAGGAATGCGGTGCAAGAAACGCTGGGGGTCCAGGGGAGGCGAAGCCCCCCTGGAGCGCGGGGTTGCAAGGGGCCGCCGCTCAGCGGCCCCTTGCCCGCCGGAGGCATAACGAAATCGGACGTGGGCAACAGGACGCGACTGTCTTCGTAGAAGCCGGGTGCAACAGTACACTCCCCATCCCCCCTTCCCCCCTGCCTCCCCATACGCTATGCCATCCCCACGCACACTCACGGAGGACCCATGCCCAACGCCACCACTCCCGACACCACAACCCACGACAATACCGCCGCCACGCGGCCGTCCCCCCTCCCCACCCTGCACTACCGCTACACGCACACCTCCACGGAGGCCACCACCGGCTACTTCGCCTGCGAGCCCCCGGCGGACATGACCTTCGAGCAGGGCCTGGACCGGCTGGAGGCCGCGCCCCTGGACGAATTCCTGCACAGCCATCTGCTGCGCCTCGCCGCCGTGTTCACCCCGGAGCGCATGGCCTCCCTGCTGGACGCCCTCGACCCGGCCGCCCGGCCCGCCACCGCCGCCCTGCTGCGCGAGGCATGCCTGCTGAACCCCGACCTTGCCGACCTCGTCCGCCTGGCGGATCCGGCCTCCGCGCCGGAAGCCCTTGCCTCCATCGAGGCCGCCACCCCGCACATCGCCCTGCGCTGGCATGCCCAGCCCGACCGCGACCTGCACCGCGCCTGGTGCGAGGTGTTCCGCGACAACATGCACCACCACCGCATGCTGCCGCAGCTCGAGGACATGGACATCCCGCCGCTGTACGACCCGGCGGAAATCCTGGACGGCCCGGAACGCCCGGTGGCCACCGCCGCCGACATCCGCGCCCTGCTGGTCATGGAGCCCGCCGAATCCGCCCCCTGGCAACGCCCCCCGTCGCACGAGACGGCGTCCCTCGCGCTGGAACGGCTGGTGGAAAACGGCATCATCGCCGGGGTGGAGATGCGCCACGAGGCATCCCTTTCCCCCATCGCCCTGCTGCGCCGCTGGAATGTGGACATGACCGTGCGCTGCGGCGCGCTGGACTACACCCTGAAGGGCGAGGGCACCACCTACGGCCGGGGCCTGTCCCTGGCCGACGCGCGCGCCTCCTACGCCATGGAGATGGTGGAGCGCGCCTCGTCCTACGTCTCCGTTGGTGAGGTCGGCGAGATTGGGGGCCAACTTCACGTGCTCGACCGGGCCACCCCGCAGCCGCTGCTCCGCGCCCGCCTGTCCGAACTGCTGGCCGATGGCCGCGAAGTGCTGGCCCCGCAGGCCATCCCGCTGGAGGCCCCCTACCAGGACCAGCCCCTGTACTGGCTCACCGGCCACACCCCCGACGACGCGGGCGGCATGCGGCCCGTGCTGGTGCCCGCGCAGATGGCCTATCTGTTTTGCAACCTTGACGAAATCGCGCTGTTCTCGGCTTCCGGCTCCACCGGGCTGGCCACCGGCAACATCATGGCCGAGGCCAAGGTGGCCGCGCTCACCGAAATCCTCGAGCGCGACGCCGAAGCCACCATGCCCTACGACCGCTCGCAGTGCTTCCGCCTGATCACCGACGACGCGCGGTTGCAGGCCCTGCTGGACGACTACGCCGCGCGCGGCATTCACATCCAGTTCCAGGACCTGACCACCGAGTTCGGCGTGCCCTGCTACAAGTGCTTCGTGGTGGGGCCGCGCGGGCAGGTGGCGCGCGGCACCGGCGCGGGCCTTTCCGGCCGCCGGGCCGTGCTCTCCGCCATGACCGAGACCCCCTTCCCCTACCCCAACGGCGGCCCCTCCGGCCCCGGCGTGCGCGGTCTGCCCGAACGCAGGCTGGAAGACCTGCCCGACCTGACCCTGGAATCGCCCCAGCGCAACCTGGCGCTGCTGGAAACCCTGTTCGCCGTCAACCGCATGGCCCCCGTGTACGTAGACCTCACCCACGCCGACCTGGAATTCCCCGTGGTCAAGGCGCTGGTGCCCGGCCTGGAATCCACCGCCGACTTCGATGCCTGGTCGCGCATGAGCCGCCGGTTGTTCCGTAATTATCTGAGGTTGAGAGGGTAAGAAAATCGGGGGAAAGGGGAGGAACTTTTCAAAGTTCCTCCCCTTTCCCCCGGACCCCCATTCCCCTCCGCAAACTTTTCGATAGTGGGCGCATCGCCCTGGCAGCGGTGTTGCGGACAACGCGGTAAAACTGCCATCCTCCCTCACACGTCGCTGACGCAAACCACCAAGGAGCCCGGTCATGCTGCACACGCCGCGCGCCCGCAGGGGCATGGTCGTCACCCCGCATCACCTCGCCTCGCAGGCCGGTCTCGCCATCCTGCGCGAAGGCGGCAACGCCGTGGAGGCCGTGGTGGCGGCCGCCGCCACCTTGTGCGCGGTCTATCCGCACATGACCGGCCTTGGCGGCGACGGCTTCTGGCTCATTCACCAGCCCGGCGCGCCCGCGCCCGTGGGCATCGACGCCAGCGGACGTTCCGGCGCGGCCGTGACGCCGGACCTGTTGCGAAAAGCGGGTCACACGGACGCAGTGCCCCGGCGCGGCCCGCTGGCCGCCATCACCGTGGCCGGGGCCGTATCCGGCTGGGCGGCGGCGCTGGACCACGCCCGCGCGTGGGGTCCGGCCCTGCCCCTGCCGCGCCTGCTGGAGGAGGCGGAATGGCACGCCCGGCACGGCTTCGCCGTCACCGCCGGGCACCACGCGCTGGTGCGCGCCCACCAGGAATCGCTGGCCGCCCAGCCCGGCTTTGCCGCGCAGTTCCTGCCCGGCGGCGCCTGCCCCCCGGAAGGAAGCACCCTGCGCCTGCCCGCGTTGGCCGATACCCTGCGCACGCTGGGCAGGCAGGGGCTGGACGATTTCTACCGGGGCCAGGTGGCCGCCGCCATGGCCGCCGACCTTGCCCACGCGGGCTCGCCGCTCACGGCGGCGGACCTCGCGGAACACCGGGCGTCGCTGGTGGCCCCGCTGTCCCTGCGCCTGCCGCAGGGCCAGGTGTTCAACCTGCCCCCGCCGTCGCAGGGGGTGGCCTCGCTGTGCATTCTCGGCATCTTCGAGCGGTTGCTGGACGCAGGCGCGGGCATCGATCCGGAAGTCTTCGCCCCGGACACGTTCGCCCATGTCCACGCCATCGTCGAGGCCACCAAGCGCGCCTTCCGCATGCGCGACGGTCTGGTGGGCGACCCGGACCACCTGCCCTACCCCCCCGCCGAGGCCCTGCGGGCCGACCGGCTGGACGCCCTGGCCCGCGACGTGGACATGGCCCGCGCCCTGCCGTGGCCCGCGCCGCCCTCCGGCGGCGATACGGTGTGGCTGGGCGCGGTGGACGCCCAGGGCCGCGCAGTCAGTTGCATCCAGAGCATCTTTTTCGAATTCGGCTCCGGCGTGGTGCTGCCGCGCACCGGCATCACCTGGCAGAACCGGGGCTGCGGGTTCAGCCTGCGCGCCGACAGCCCTGCCGCGCTTGCTCCCCGCCGCAAGCCCTTCCACACCCTGAACCCGGCCCTGGCCCTGCTGGCCGACGGCCGGGTCATGCCCTACGGCACCATGGGCGGCGAAGGCCAGCCCCAGACCCAGGCCGCCGTGTTCACCCGCCACGTGGTCTTCGGCCAGCCGCTGCAACGGGCCGTCAGCGCGCCGCGCTGGCTGCTCGGCAAGACATGGGGAGACGGTGGGGGCGACGACGCCGTGGCCCTGCGGCTGGAGGGCCGCTTCGACCCCGCCGTGGCCGACGCGCTGCGCGCGGCCGGGCACCCCGTGCGCATGGTGGGGGACTACGACCCGGTCATGGGCCACGCCGGGGCCATCGTGCACCACCCGGACGGCATGCTGGAAGGCGCGGCCGACCCGCGCGGCGACGGCGGCGTGGCGGCGTGGTAGCGCCTGCCAAGGACCGTTTGCCTACCCCACCCCAAGGTTCTCGCACACGTTGACCACCAACTGCTCCGGCGACCTTCCGTCCGGCAGCAGAAAGTGCAGCACGCCCATGCACAGGGTTTCCAGTTCCAGCGCATCGCGGCAGAACTTCTCCCCGGCCTCGCCGGAAAGGCCCAGTTCGGCGGCCAGCCGCACCGGGTTGGTCATCATGTAGAACACCCGCGCCCCGTCGCGCAGGCAGGCCCGCAGTTGTTCGTCGCGCACGGCGGATACCGGGGCCGCCAGCACCAGGCCCGTGCGGCAGCACAGTTCGGTCACCACCCCGGGCGCGGCGTCGTCTTCCGGCGCCGCGGCCTGCATGCCGAAGCGCTCCGCCACCAGTTCCGCCAGCCGCCGCCTGCCGCTGCCCGGCAGTCCCAGGATCACGATGCGCTCCGCCGCCGGGTCGAAGGACGGCCTGCGCCCCGCGCGCGACACGGTCATCGCCGCGTCGGCCTCGCCCACTTCCTGCTTGCGCATGACGAATCCCGAGGTGTCGAACCTGTCCTTTCCTTCGCTTCCGCTCATCCCGCCCTCCTATCATCATGTATCATGTTAATTTTGGCGTCATTCCGATCAATACTCGTGAACACTCGCCACGCCAGACACACTCGGTCACACTCGGGCCGCTTTCCGGCCACGCGCCGTCCACACGCGGTGCCGCCTTGCGGCCGCCAGCCCTGGGGGGGGATTCCATGTTCCAGCGGATGCGTTTCAGCACCAAATTCTATCTGGGCAGCGCCGCCATCGTCGCAAGCACCGTGGCGTTCATGGCCATCGTGCTCACCATCGTCGTCAGGGGCGACCTGGTGGACCTCGGGCAGCTCAACCTGAAGTCCGCCACGGACAATCTTGTCTCCACCATCGAGATGCAGCATTCCATCACGCAGGAAAAGGTCACCTCCGACCTCACGCTGTTCGAATCCCAACTGCTGGCTGACGGCCCGCTCATGGTGCGCAGGAACGACGTACAGAAGGTGGACGTGGTCAACCAGGTCACCCGGCAGAAGAAAACGGTCGAACTGCCCGGCCTGTACCAGTATTCCCTGCTGGGCCGCAAACCCATGCGCGACAACAGCGAGGTGGTGGACCGCGTGCAGCGGATGGCGGGCGGGGCCGCCACCCTGTTCCAGGTGCTGCCCGGCAAGCTGGTGCGCATCGCCACCAACGTGCGCACGGCGGACGGCCAGCGCGCCGTGGGCACCTACATCCCCGAGGACAGCCCGGTCTACAAGGCGGTCCTGCGCGGCGAAACCTACACCGGCCGCGCCTTCGTGGTGAACGACTGGTACATCACCGCCTACAGGCCCGTGCGCGACGAGGACGGCGCCATCATCACCGTGCTGTTCGTGGGCCGCGTCATCCGCACGCCGCAACTGGCCGAAATGCTGGACAAGGTGCGCGTGGCGGGCGCGGGCTACGCCTTCGTCTACGATGCCTCGGGCATGATTCTCCATCATCCCGCGCTGCGCGGCAAGACGCTGGAAGAGGCGGGCATCGCCGCCTTCTTCAAGGACGTGAAGGAAGGCCCCGTCGAATACGCCATGGACGGCGTGCCCCTGCGCGCCTACGTGCGCCACTTCGAACCGTGGGACTGGCGCGTGGCCGTGCGCATGACCCGCTCGGGAATGGTGCACGGGCTGGATACGCACCTCTTGCAGAGCGCCGCCGTCATCGCCGTGGTGGCGCTGGGCGTGGCCTGATCTTCGTGTTCGGGCTGCTGCGCACCGTGTCGCGCCCGCTGGGCGCCCTGCGCCGCTTCACGGCCGAGGTGGCCAAGGGCAACTACGACGCCCGCAACGTGGGCCGGTCGGCCGAGCTGGCCGGTGCCTCGGGGCAGACGTTGCAGCACATCGTCACCATCGCCGTGACCACGGCGGACCGGGTGCGGGCCATCGCCACCGCCGCGTCCCAGCAGTCGGCCGCCAGCGAGGAGATCAGCCGCGCCACCGGCGAGGTGGACCGCATCTCCGGCGAGACCGTGGACGCCATGCGCGAGGCCGCCCGGGCCGTGGCCGCGCTGGCGGAGCAGGCGGAGGCGCTGCGCGCCGTCATGGCCCGCATGCGCTGACAAACGGCGGGCCTTGGCCGCGACCGCTGCGTCAAACGGCCCCGGCGCTCGGGTCATGTACCGAAGACGTACACTCCCTTCGCGCCGGGGCCGCTTTCCTTGCGTGCCGGGCCAACTGTATCGCCCCTGCACGAAATACCGGGACGCACCTCGCGGCATCGCCGTTTTCCTTGTCCTCGGACAACATCGCTCCGCCTGCCGGCCATGCCTGAAGGCAGATGAAAAGGACACTTCCCCCTATCTTCCTAAAGACAACCGCCCCGGCCGGAACTTCCGGTCGGGGCGGTCTTCTTCTTCCCTTCTTCCAACCGTACATCACTTCACTGCCTCCTGCCCGCGCGCAGCGTGCGGCGAGGGCAAGGAAGATGTTGTTTCCGCGAGGGGAGTGTACGTCTTCGGTACATGACCCGAGCGGAAACAACATCTGACGCAGTCATCGCCCGCGATCCGCGCGGGCAACAGAGCGGAAACGGCGTTTGACGCCACCATCGCCCGCGATCCGCGCGGGCAGCACGCGGGGGCTACTTCCAGGTGATCGGGAGCGGCCTCCGCCACGGAATCCGCCTGTACCGATACCTGGCATGCCCCAGCATCTGCGCACCGTGCACCCGCTCGTCATCGCCAAGGCCCAGCAGGTCGCGCAGAGGCTGGTAAGCGTTGGCCGCGTAAGTGAAGTAGCCGCCCCAGCAGGCGCCCACGCCGTGGGCGTGGGCGGCCAGTTCCAGATAGCTGAGCGCGATGGCCGAATCCACGGCGGGCCAGGTGGCGGCGCTGTCGCAGCAGGCCACGGCGATGTGCGGCGCGCCGCGCAGCACCAGGTCCACGCCCTTGCGCCACCCGGCGATGAGCCCGGCGACGTTGTGGCGCTTGGCCGTTTCCGGGTCGTGCTCGCGCAGGTACAGCATCCAGTCGATGATCATGGTGGCGATTTCGCGGGTGCGGGCGGGGTCTTCCACCATCACCCAGCGCACCGGCTGGCGGTGGCTGGCGGTGGGAGCCCAGCGCACCGTGTCCATGATCCGGGCCAGCACGTCGTGCTCCACCGGCTGCTCCCTGAAGGTGCGGATGGAACGGCGACCGCGCAGGAACTGTTCCGCCGCATCGACGGTGACGGCCAGTTCGCGGCGCACCGGGGTGAACTCCTCGAAGGGCATGCCCTCCAGGCGCACGGCCCCGCTCGGACAGACGGCCACGCAATGGCCGCAACGGATGCAGGCTTCTTCGGCGCCCTGGCGCATCTTGGCCACGCCCGTTTCCTTGTCGGCGATCAGGATGCGGATGGGGCATTCATCGATACAGATGTTGTCGCGCTTGCATTTTTGCGCGTCCACTTCGAAAAACGGCATGAACTTCCTCCCTGTGGTCCGTGGCCCGAATGGCCACAGATGCCGGTTTGCCCCGCTTCACGCCGCGTGTAAAGCGAAAATGGCGTGGCGCGGCCGCAATACCGCCTTTGACAGGCCCCCGTGGCCCCTGTAATGTCGGCAGGATAAAGGAGACTCGCATGCCGAACCGCGCCGCGCTCCGCACCATTGCCCCCGTGCTCCGCAGTCTGCCCTTCTTCCCCCCGCAATCCGGTGCGCCGCACACCGTTCCGCACGCGCGGGACCGTTCCCCCGGCGTGGTTCACGCCACGCCCCGGACCATGCTCCAGACCGCGCCCGCCCGGCGGGCCATGCTGCTCGCGGCGCTGGTTCTCGCCCTGTTCCTGGCCGGGTGCGGCGCGCCCCCGTCCAGACAGAAATCCCTGTTGCTGCCGCAGGGTCCCTCCATCACCCGCGCGGACCCCGGCTACATGCAATGGCTGGAAAAACAGTCGCTGCTGGGCGCGGGTTCGGAACTTTCCCGCGTGGTTTCCGGCAGCCAGTTGGGCTGGCGCTCCCCCACCCTGCCGCCCGACCCGGACAACCTGCTGCGCGCCGCCGATACCTGGGTGCTGGTGCACCCCATGGCGCTCATCGCCGACGGCACCCCCTCGGCCTTCACCATCCTGTCCCAGCCCCGCGCGCAGGAAGCGCTGCGCCGCGCGGGCGCGCGCGGGCTGTACGTCACCCCCTCGGGCGGGGCCGGGGCCATCTGGGCCTACGACCGCAGCGCCACCCTGACCGGCGACGACACCATCCAGCACGGCTTTTCCGAGGCGGCGGGCACGGACGACGAATACATCCGCCTGCGCCGCCTGGCCGACAACAGCCGCCTGCTGCTGGGCACCGACATCATCCCCGCCGCCACCGGCATGGGGCCGGACTTCTTCCTGGCCGCGCGCAACGTGCGCGACTACCCCGGCGCGTACTGCCTGGTGGAGATTCCGCGCGACCTGTGGCCGTACATGCCCGCCAGCGAATCGGAATGGCAGGCCCGCCCGCTCACCCGCGCCCAGCACGATCTGCTGGCCGAAAAGGGGCTGCTGCCCGCCGCGCTCTCGCGCGACATGCTGTCGTGGGCGCGGCCCGGCGGCTGGGCAATCACCGGCGAGGTGCGCGGGGCCGACGGCACCCTGCGCCGCTGGGTTTACCGCCATGCCGGGCGGTTCGACATGCCCGTGCTGCACTGGGACGACCCCTCGGCCGCGGCCCGGCGCATCCTGTCCTCCAGCATCATCCAGCAGATCGGCCTGCGCGGCGTGGCCCTGACCGGCTTCCGGGTGGAGCCGCTGGCCGGGCTCGACCCGCTGCCCCGCGCCGCCCACGGCGACCCCGGCCACGCCCCGGCCCTGGAGCCCGCGCCCACCGCCGCCCTGTCACTGGGACGCGAGGCGCGCCGCTACGGCGGGTGGGCCTGGCAGCGCGACCGGCTGCCCCTGCCACTGCTGGCCCGCACCCTGCACGAATCGGCCGACGTGGCCGAGGATACCGTCACCAGCCCCACGGCGGAACACGCCCTGCTCACCGGCGACGCGCGCCCCCTGCGCGCCCTGCTGGACGACGCCCTGCGCCTTGGCGTCGACATGCGCCGCCTGGTGCACGCCACCCCCGGCCCGGACGGCGTGGACTACGCCCTGCCGCAACTGGCTCCCGGCATGCTGCCGCCCGGCGCGGCGGCGGGCGCGGCAACCCTTGCGGACGACATGCGCTCGGCCATGCGGACGCGCGCGGCCCTGTGGGCGTCCACCATGCCGCTGGGCGGCGCGGGCGACGTGCTGCCCGTCACCGGCGCGGGACTCGCGGCCCTTGGCGCGGGCTTCGGCCATACCGAGGCGGCCAGGGTCGACGCCCGCGACGAAATCCGCAGGGGGCACCTGGCCCTGGTCTTCTTCAAGGCCATGCAGCCGGGCCTGCTGGTGCTGCACGGGCAGGATCTGGCCGGCGCGCTGCCGCTGGACTGGCACAGCATGTCCGATTCCGAGGAGCGCTGGGACCCGGCGCTGGCCCCACGCGGCGCGTACGCCCTGTACCGCACCGCCCGCACTACCGTACTGACCAGACAGGGCATGCCCCGCGCCCCGGTGGCCTACCCTTCGCCCGACGAGCAGTTGCACGACCCGAATTCGTTCCTCAACGGGGTGCACGCCATCACCGCCATGCGCGAACGCACCGGCATCGCGGCCGGGCGCGTGGCCGCCCGCCTGCGCACGCAGGGGCGCGGCAGCGTGGCCCTGGCCGTGGAACTGCCCGGCGGGCGCGGCATGATGGTGGCCGTCACCAACTTCGGGCGCGAGGCCGTGACCGAACGCCTGGACATGGCCGCCACGCCGAAGCTGCTGGAACTGTTCGGCTCGGGCAACCCCGCCGTGGATCTGGAGGAAGGCGCGCCGGTGCCGCTGGAAGGCGGCCGCATGGTGCTGCACCTTGGCCCGTGGGAAACCCGCGCCATCCTGGTGGGGCGCGACGCCAAGGCCATCGGCGCGGCAACGGCGGCGGAACAGCCCAAGGGTCCGTTCGCGCCCGCGCGGGACGCCACCCCCATGCCCGCGGCCCCGCCCCCGGCGCCGGTAAAGCCGGTGACTCCGCCCCCGGCCCCCGCGCCCGTGCCGGAACTGACCATCCACATCGCGCCGCCCGCCGGGGCCGAGGTCACCCCCGCGCCCGCCACGACGCAGGACGCCGCCATTGATGGCGTGCCCACCGGGACGGCAGGTGCGGGTGAACATCCGGCCGAACTGCCCGGCGAGCCTGCCCCCGCCACGCCGGAAACGCATGTTCCGGCCTCCGCCGTACCGGAAGCGACGGGCGTCACGCCGTCCGTGGACATGACGCCCACGGAGCAGGTACCCTTGCCCCCCGCCAGCGAACCGGCCCCGCTCGAACCGGTGGCCCCCGCGCAGGCCGCCCCCGGCGTGGTGCCCGACGTGTTCCCCGGCGTGGTGCCCGATGTGCCCCCCGATGTACCCCACGGTGTGCCAGACGACACAGCCGGGGAAGTGCGCGGACCAGTCACCGCTCCGGAAGTTCCGGCCCTGCCGGAACCGGTGGCCGCGCCCCCGGTGGCCGCTCCGGTGATACCCGCCACTCCGGAAGCGGCGGAACCGGCCCCGCAAGTGGAGTCCGCCGCACCGGCCCCGGCCGACGATATGCCCATGGAACCGGCGGTGGCCCCGGCCGATTCCCCGGACAGCGGCGCGGTGCCGTACAAACCGGTACGCCGCACCGCGCCGGAAACCCTGGACGGCCCCATTCGGCTCGACGCTCCGCCGGACGCCCCGGCGGATGTCCCGTCCACCTACAAGGCCCCCCTGCGGGTGGCCCCGGAAACCCTGGACGCGCCCATCACGGTGCCTCCGCTGCCCACGGCCCCGGCGTCGCCCGCCGATCCGGCGTCGCCCGCCGATCCGGCCGCCACGGAGCCCGGCACCGTCACGCCGTAGGCCAGCCGACCGCAACGGCACCCGCCCATCGCCCCCATCGACGATGGCGCCGGGCGTCATATCCGCGCGGCATGCATCATGCATGCGCGGCACCATGAACCACACCCAATTCCTCGCCGAAAACACCAAGGCACTGGCCGCCGCGCAGCCCCAGGTGGCCGCCTGGCTTGCCGCCAATGCTCCCGCGCCTGAAACGCTGGCCTCGCGCCTGCGCCTGAACCGCTGGAACATGCTGGACGTCGAGTTGGAGGACGGTCGTCGGTTGTTTGACGCCTTCCCGCCCCACTTCGCCTACCGGTCGTGGCCCCCCACGGAACAGGCGGAGCGTTCGGCCACCATCATCGTGGGAGCCAACCTGGGCTACGGCATCAACCACATGCTGGAAAAGACGCCGCCGCGCCACCGGCTGCTGGTGCTGGAGCCCGACCCGGCCATGCTCACCCTGTGCCTGGGGCTGACGGACTACCGCCCGTTCATCCAGTCCGGCCGCCTGACCTTCGTGGAGCCCCGCTTCGAGGCGCTGGTGGCCGCCGTGCGCGGCTGCGACAAGCATTTTCTCTTCGGGCGCATCCTGTTGCAGGCGGACCTGGCCAGCCAGCAGATCGGCCCGGCCTGCGCCCACTGGACCCGCGTCTGCCGCGAACAGCTGGACGCCCTTTCGGTGGAGCTTTCCACCCTGCGCCGCGCGCAGGACGTGATGGTGGGCAACGAACTTTCCAACTTCCGGCGCGCCCTGGCCGACGGCGACATGAAGTCGCTGCGCGGCGCGCTGGGCGGCCTGCCCGCCGTCATCGCGGGCGCGGGTCCCTCGCTGGCCGCCTCGGCCCCGGCCGTGGCCGGGCTGGCGGACCGTGCGCTGGTCACGGCGGCCCTCCAGACCCTGCCCGCCATGCAGGCCGTGGGCATCCGGCCGGACCTGGCCCTGTGCATCGACTACAGCGACGGCATCCTGCGCGTGTACGACCGGCTGGACCCGGAATGGGCGCGCCGCGTGCCGCTGGTCTATTCCACCAAGGTCCAGCCCGAGGTGGTGCGCCGCTACCCCGGCCCCACCCTGCCCCTGTGGACCGTGGGCGGCATGGCCACCTTCATCGCGGGCAAGGACGATCTGGTGCTGGACGCCGCGGGCAACGTCAGCGTGGCCCTGCTGCGCCTGCTGCACTGGATGGGGGCGGGCCGCATGGTGCTGGCCGGGCAGGACTTCGGCTGGCGGGGCGAGACCTCGCACGCCGCCGGGCACCACGCCGCCGCCATCACCGTGGGCACGCTGGAACTGCCCGGCCGCGACGGCCCGGTGCGCTCCACCCTGCCCTACGCCACCGCCCTGCGCGACATGGAACAGGACATCCGCACCCTGGACCTGGACGTGGTGAACCTGTACGGCGGCGGCGCGCTGATCCGGGGCGCGCGGGACATCGCGCCCGAAGACCTGGACCGCGAACTGCCGCCCCCGGCGGACTCCGTCCGGGCAGACGGCGGCGACGGTTCCGGCGGTGTCCTGGCCGGGTTCCGCCAGCGCCTGGACGCGGCCATGACCCCGTGCGAACAGCCGCTGTTCGCGCCGCGCCTGCCGCACTGGCGCACCTCGCTGCGCAACGCGCAGAAGAAGCTGGAAACGCTGTTCCGCAAGCCGGAACGCCACGGCGCGGAGATCGTCGAAATGCTGGGCCGGGTGCATTTCTTCCTGCGCCAGGACTCCATCTGCACGCCGTACCTGTACAACGAGATCATGGACGTCTCCGGGCTGGTGCACGGCCGCGACCGGTTCGGGCTGCCGCAGCTGACGGAATTCCGGCAGATATCCCGGCGGGTGCTGGACAAGATCCGGCGCATCGACGAGGTGATGACCAGCGCGGCCGGTGAACGGGCCGCGTAGCGGCTGGCCAACAGACAGCCGCACGGAGGCATCATGAGCGTTCTCGCCGAAATCGCCGTCTTTCCCATGGACAAGGGGGACAGCGTCAGCCAGTGGGTGGCCCGCGTGCTGGGGGTCATCAGGGAAAGCGGCCTGCCGTACCAGCTGGGTCCCATGGGCACCACCATCGAAGGCGGACGGGCCGAGGTCATGCAGGTGGCCGACCGCTGCCTGGCCGCGCTGGAAGAGGACTGCGACCGGGTGTACATGACCCTGAAGGTGGACCTGCGCAAGGGTCCCTCCGGCCGCATGGCCGGAAAGGTGGCCTCGGTGGAGGCCAGACTGGACCGGGGCTGACGGCCGGGGGCCGGGAGCCGGGACGCCGTCTCAGGCGTCGGGCAGCCGGTGCGCCGTCTCCACCAGCCGCAGCCGCTTCCACGCGCCGCGCCGGAAACGCAGCCACGACACCACGGCCAGCAGCAGGATGAACGCGGTGAACGCCGCCCACAGCGTGTTCAGGGTCATCAGGCCCGAGGCGCGCAGGGCCAGCGTGGGCAGCACCAGCCAGACCAGACAGCCCAGCAGCATGTTCCACATGACGAACCAGGTGTCGCCCGCGCCCTTCAGCGCGCCGGTGTACACGATGGTCACCGCGTCCAGCAGGCAGTACACTGCCACGAAGCGCAGCAGCACCACGCCCATGGCGCGGATTTCCGCCTTCTGGGCCAGCACGGCGGGGTCCTGCGCGCCCCCGCTCAGGAACAGGTCGTACAGCGGCCCCGGCGTGAGGAAGAAGAACAGCGAAAGTCCCAGCATCCAGGCCATGGCCACGTGCAGGGTGCTGGCCGTCACCCGCTCGGCCCCGGCCGGGCTGCCCCGGCCCATGGCCTGCCCCACCATGCTGCCCACGGCGATGTTCATGCCCATCATGGGCAAAAAGGCCACCATGTTGATGGAAAAGGTGATGTTGGTGGCCGCCAGCGCCGTTTCGCCCAGTTCGCCCACCAGGAACACGAACCACGTCACCGAGAACAGCTCGGCGAAGCCGTTGATGCCGCTGGGCAGCCCGTAGCGCGCCATGCGCAGGAACAGCGCCCGTTCGAAGCCGCGTCCGCTCCACACCCGGAAGCACCGCTCGTTGCGCCGGGTGAACACCATGCCCCCCAGCAGCAACGAGGTGACGGCCCAGCTGAGGATCATGGACAGCCCGGCGCCCTCGATGCCCATCTCCGGCAGGCCCCACTCGCCGTAGATCAGGGCGTAGTCCAGCGGGATATGCACGGCCATGGCCGCAAAGTTGGCCAGCATCACCGGCCGGGTGCGCCCCTGCCCGGAAAAGAAGCCGCCCAGGCAGCTGTTGCCCAGCGCCAGCACCGAGCCCAGCGCCAGCATGCGGAAGTAGGCCACCTCTCCCGCCTGCACGGCGGGCAGGTGCCCGGCAAAGGCGAAAATGGCCGGGGCGGCGAACCACAGCAGGGCAAGGCACGCCCCGAAGAAGAAGGCCATCAGCAGCCCCTGCCACAGGGCCACGCCCACCCGGTGCGGCGCGCCCGAGCCGATGTACTGCGCTATGAACACCCCGGCGTAGCCGGTGATGCCCATGCAGGTGAGCAGAAACAGCAGATGCACCACCGCCGCGGGCGTGGCCGCCGCGATGGCTTCCACCGAATAGTGGCTCAGGAACAGCCGGTCGGTGAACTCCATGACCGTGGTGGAGGCCATGCCCGCCACCAGCGGCAGGCTGACGCCGAGCACCTCGCGGTACCCGCCCGGCGCGCTCCAGCGCGCGGTGACGCCAGCCACCATTCTCGACAACATTGCATCCTCCGTCGCATACCGTCCGAGTTGCGGAAAAGCCGTATCAAGTAGTCTAGCGGAAAAGGCGCGTCAAGGCATCCCGGCCGCGCGGCACGGTACGGCGAAGGGGGCGGGGCCGGGACCGGCGGGGACTGGGACAGGGCTGGCGAGGACCGGCGGGAATCGGGGGCAGGATCGGCGGCGGCCCTGGGCGCGGCGCGCCCGCGCCCTTCCCTTCACGGCGGATTCACCCTATAAGGCGGCAATGCGCCAGCCGTATCCCCTTTCGCACCACCTGCTGTGCGCACTGCCGCTGCTGGCGCTGCTTGCGGCCTCCGCCCTGTGCCTGGGCACCGGGGACGAGGTCACCGCCCACTGGCGCGCGTGGCGGCACCTTCACCCGGACGCCACCCTTGTCGTACGGGTGCTGACCGACTGGGGCAACCCGGCCATGTACGCGGTCTACGCGGCGCTCATGTGGCGCGCCCGCCGCCGCCACGACCCGCGCACCGTGCGTTTCGTCATCGCCTACGTGGTGGTGCAGCTGCTGATTTCGTTCCTGCTCGTGCGGGTGATCAAGATCGCCGCCGGGCGCACCCGGCCCGGCGTGGCGGGTCCGTGGGTGCCGTTTTCGTTCGACGGGCCGCACAATTCGCTGCCCTCGGGCCACACCACGGAAATCGCAGGCGCCTGCGCGCCGCTGGCCATGCGCTGGAAGCGCACGGCCGCTTCCCTTGCCCTCGGCTGTTTCGTGGCCGCCGTGGGCTATTCGCGGGTGCTGCTGGGGCAGCACCATGCCAGCGACGTACTGGCGGGGCTCCTGCTGGGCAGCCTTGCCGCCTTCGTCATCCACCGCATCACCCACAGGACCACTCCATGACCGAAACCGCCGCCCCCGAAACCAAGGCCGCCGCCCCGCACGACACGCCGCAGGACAAGGCGCAAACCCCGCCCGGCGCTGCCCCGGGCGGTACGGGCTCCCCCGGCGGCAAACCCGCCGGTTCCTGTCCCCCGCCCAGGCCCAAGGGCATCCTGGCCCGCCTGTACGACCTGCTGGCCTTCTTCCCGCTGCTGCCGCTCACGCTCATCTACGCGGCGCAGACGGCCTTCACCCTGGATGCGCGGTCCCTGTGGTTCTCGGACGAAATCCGCCACGGCAACGTCTACGAAACCATGCTGGCCACCGGGCAGTGGCTGGTGCCGCACCTGAACGGCACCCCCTATCCGGACAAGCCGCCGGTGTATTTCTGGTTCCTCGGCCTGCTGGACGCCATCCCCGGCGTGGACGGCCCCATGGTCTTCCAGCTGGGGGCCGCCGTTTCCGGCCTGCTGCTGCTGTGGGCCACCTATGCCCTGGCCCGCCTGGTGGCCGGGTGCGACAAGCGCGAATCGTTCGCGGCGGGCCTGGTGCTGCTGTGCGGCTTCTACTTCCTGGGCGTGACCCATTACGCCCGCATGGACCTGCTGTTCGCCGCCGCCATCACCCTGGCCCACGTGTGCATGTACCGGGGGCTGCGCCTGCCCGTGGCCTGCCGCTGGATATTCCCGGCCTTCGCCCTGGCCGCCGTGGCCACCCTGATCAAGGGGCCGTTCGGCGTGGCCTTCCCGCTGCTGGCGGGCCTGGCCTACGCCCTGTGGCGCGGCATGCCCCGCCGCCTGAACCGCATGGACGTGGCCATCGGCGGCGGCATCATGCTGGCCACCCTGCTGGCCTGGGTGGGCGCGGTATGGTTCGAGGGCTACGCGGACCTCATCCGCAACATCCTGCGCCACCAGATCGTGGACCGCGCCACCGCCGCCTGGCATCACGAGCAGCCGTGGTGGCACTATCTGGCCACCCTGCCCGCCGCGTGGCTGCCGTTCACCCCCATGCTGCTGTTCCTGCCGTGGGGCCGGGCCTTCACCCCAGCCTCCATGCGCGCCATGCTGGCCACCCGCAAGGGCCAGGGCGACGGCATGGCCTACATCTGGCTGGCGCTGGCCAGCTCGTTCGCCCTGCTGACCGTGGTCAGCATCAAGATCGTCATCTACCTGCTGCCGCTGTTCCCGCTGCTGGCCGTGGTCACCGCCCGCGCCCTGCTGCGCCTGAACGCGTTCGGCAGCCGCATGTACTTCGGCCTGACGGCCTTCCTGCTGCTGATGCTGGCGCTGGGCCTTGGCGCCGCCTCGCTGTGGCAGTGGGCGCCCGACATGGCGCGCGCGCACTTGCAGCCCCAGGTGCTGGCCCTGCTGGACATGGCGCGCGGCGCGCCCATTCTTGCAGGCATCACCCTGGTCTTCGCCGTGCTGCTGTGGAAGGCCGTGGACCGCAGCCGCCCCGAAGGCGGGCTACTGACCCTGGCGGCCTTCGTCACGGCGCTCGTCGTGCCCGCCGCCCTGTTCACCGCCCCCTCGCTGGATCCGGTCATGAGCCCCCGCGCCCAGGCCGAACTCATGGGCGACTACATCCGCAAGGGCTACCACCCGGTGAGCTACAAGGTGTACTCCGGCACCTACACCTACTACGCGGGCTCCAACATCGAGGAGCTTTCGGACGAGGAATCGCTGCGCGCCGCCATGACCCTGTTCCCGCAGGTGGTGGTGGCCATGCGCGCCGACCGCTTCGCGGAATGGGCCGACAAGCCCGCCGACCTGCGCGAGGTGCACCGCCAGTGGATCGTGGACCGCGAATTCGTGCTGGCGGAACGCTCCGGTCCCGTCCAGCCGGAACAGTTGGAGCAGCCCGTCCAGCCGGTCCAGCCGGAACAGCCTGCCGACGCGACGCCGCCCGCGCCCACCGGCGAAGATTCCGCCCCGGCCGTTTCCGGCGAGCAGGCTCCCGATGCCCCGGCCCTGCCGCAGCCCGCGCCCGGCGATGCCGGAAACGGCACGGCACCGGCCACGCCCGCCGTGCCCCAGCCCACGCAGCCGGACGCGCAGCCTGCCGCCCCCGCTCCCCAAATCCCGGAAGCCCCGGCCGTGCCCTTGCCCGGCCCGCAGCCGCAGGACAACGCCCCGGCCGCGCCGCAGCCCGTGCCGGTACCCACCCCTCCCCCGCCGCCGCCCGGCGTGGGCGCCACGGACAGCCCGGCCGAGCCCGCTCCGGCAACGGCGCAGGCCCAGTAGCCGGAATCCGCACGGCAAGAAAACACGACGGCCGTGGAGGCGACTCCACGGCCGTTTCGCATTGCGGGAACATCCTGTTCCGGCGGGAAAGCGCCCCCTCGGCCTGCCCCCCGTCAACGGGTGCAGACAGGGCGGGCATGTTACCGCAGGGCCAGCATCCAGCTGCCCCCCAGCAGCGCCGCGCAGGCCGCGCCCGCCAGCCATTCCAGCCAGCGTGGCGGCGGGCCGAAGCGTTCGCGCAGCCCCTGCGCCGCCATGCCCACCACGATGCCCGCCACCAGGCCGAACAGGTGCGCGCCAAGGTCGGTGCGCTCCCCTTCGCTGCCCAGCATGCCGAGGATGGCCAGACCTGCCGCCAGCGGCACCACCATGCGCCGCCACCCGCTCCAGCCGCCTTCCACGGCCAGCAGCCCGGACAGCACGCCCACCGCGCCGAACAGCGCCGTGGAAAAGCCCAGGCTGACGTGCGAGGCGGGCCGCGCCAGCGCGTTCAGCACGTTGCCGCCCGCCCCCGCCAGGATGGTCAGCAGCCAGCCCGGCCCGCTGCCCACGCGGCGGCACAGGGGGATCAGGAAGAAGCTGCCGAACAGGATGTTGCCGAACAGGTGCGGGCTGTCGGCGTGCAGGGTCAGGGCCGTGACCACGCGGTACCACTGCCCGCGCGCCACCGTGTAATAGACGTCCATGGCCCCGGCGTCGCGCCAGACGTCGGGGTCCAGATCCGGCAGGGGCAGGTTCATATCCCACCACCAGCCCATGCGCACCCCGTGCCACAGGGCCAGCAGCAGCAGGCCCAGCAGGGTCAGGTGCGCGTTGGCGCGCAGGGGGGCGGGGGGCGGCGCGGGCGGCCGGGCGCGGGCGGCGGCGTCCTCGCCCTCGGCGGCCAGCAGTTCCTGCCGGGCCAGACGTTCGTACAGCGCGGGCACGAAAAGATGCTGCCGGTCGCCCCGGCGCACGGCCATGAACGGGATGTTGCGCGCCTCCAGCACCAGCCGCCAGCGCGGCAGACAGTGCATGACACATGGCGGAAGCTGCGGCAGCGGCGCGGGCAGCGCCGCGTTCTGGGCGGGGGGAACGGGCACGGTCAGGTCGCGCCAGTACGGCGGCAGCACGGGCCTGCGGCGCAGGGCCGCCGCCACATGTTCCGGCCGCGCCGCAAGCCCGGAGGCCACGGCGGAGCGCCCGGCCAGGGCGGAAGCGCCGCCGGAGCGCACCGCCCGTGGGCGGCGGAAGCGGTCTGATCCGTTGGGGGGAGCCATGGGATGCGCGGAAATGGCGGGCCGGGGATGCGCTAGCGCGCGCCCGGACTGCCCGAGGTACCGTCCGGTGCGTTGCCGGACGTGGAGCCGGAGGTGTCACCGGACGTGTCACCGGACTGGCCGGAGCCGCCAGCCGGAGAGGACGGCTCCACCGGCTCGCAGTCGATGACCACGGTGCGGCGGGGTTCCTGCCCGGCACCGTGGCCGCCGCCGAAACCGGGGCCGCGATCATCCGGGCCGTAGGGGCGGGGGCCGTCGCCGCGCGTGCCGTCGGCCCCCTCGGGACCGTCAATACCATCCGCGCCTTGTCCGCCGCCGTGCCCCGGTCCGAACATCCCGCCCGCGCCGCCGAACGTTTCGGTGTGCCGCGCCCCGCCGGGGCCGAAATACCAGGTGCGCACGTGCACCGACGATCCGCCCGCGCGGCCTTCGGCCTGCATGGTGGTGTTCATGTGCCGCCGCAGCAGATGCGCGGCCAGCCTGCGCACCGGGGGCAGCAGCAGGAGAATCCCGAACACGTCGGACACGAAGCCGGGGAACACCATCAGGATGCCCGCCAGCAGCAGGAACAGCCCGTCCAGCATTTCGTCGGCGGGCAGCACGCCCTGGGCCAGGCTTTGCTGAATGCGCGCCAGCGTGCCCATGCCCTGGGTGCGGGCCAGCCACACCCCGGCCATGGCGAACAGGATCACCAGCAGCACGGCGTTGAACGCCCCGATGCGCGCGCCCACCTCCACCAGCACGTAGAATTCCAGAAAGGGGACCAGCAGCAGGACAAGACCAAGACGGGGCATGAGGGCTCCGGGATGGTTGCGGTGGGACGGTGCGCCCGCCCGTGGCGATGGCCGGGATGCGGGCCGGGCGGGCCCGGTGCGGGCAGGACAGCGCGGAAAAACAGGGACGTGGGGACGACGCGGGGCGGCATGCCCGCAAGGCGTTGCGCCCCCCGGCCGCGGATGTCCGCGCGCGCCCATTCTGGTAAGAATAGTCACGGAAGGACCCGGCGGCAAGACGTATCCCGCCGGAAAAATGCGGGGAATGGGACCGTGCCGGGCTCCGCGCCCGGAGAAACAACGGCAAAAAGCCCCGGCGGAAACCACCGGGGCTTTTGAACGCTGGGGGTCGGAAAGCCTTAGGCGACCTTGCGGACGGCGGGCTTCACCACCGCGCCGGAGCGCAGGCAGCGGGTGCAGACGCTGAGGGTCTTCACTTCGCCGTTGGGGCACTGGTGGCGGACGCTCTGCAGGTTCGGCTCGAAGCGGCGCTTGGTCTTGATGTTCGAGTGGCTCACATGGTGGCCGACCTGGGCCTTCTTGCCGCACACATCGCACTGCTTGGACATGACTTTCCTCCGTATATGTGCAAAGTTCGCGTGGTCGTTCTGGTGCGCCGCCGATGGCGTTCCGCCGCCGGGGCGCTGCGCGGGGCGGGCGTCGACCGATGTGCCGGGCACGTTCCGGACGCATTCTGGATGTTTGCCGCCGCGAGAGATGGGAGTCTTATACCGCCGCCCCGAAAAACGCAACCCCTTTCTTGACAGCCCGAAGGGTTCGCATGTAGTAATCGCTGCTCGCGAGGTAGCCATGCACCAGATTTGGATTCCGCTCAAGGACATTCCGGCGGGCGGCGGCGAGTACGAGGTTGACGACCAGTCCGTCTGGCAGGGCCCCATCGCCGAATTTTCACTGCCGTTCAACATCGTCGAGCCGTTGCGCGGCTCGGTGTTCCTGCTGCCGCAGGACGACGGCTGCCTCGTGCGCGGCAGGCTCACGGGGCGCATCAGCGCGCCCTGCGACCGCTGCGCCGAGCCTGCGGAACTGGCCATCGACCATTCCTTCGACAGCTTCGAGCCGTTTCCCGCCCCGGCCCAGCCCCAGCGCCCCGCGCAGCCAGCTCAGGAGGTCGCGCGCGGGCACGGCAAGGCGGGGGCTTCCGAGCCTGAAGCCGACGGCGAAATCGAGGACGTGGACGAGGCCGTGATCCGCATTTCCCCTTCCGGGCAGGGCGTCGAGGTGAGCCTGTCCGGCCTGTTGTGGGAAGAATTTCTGCTGGCCCTTCCGGCGAAGCCGCTGTGCTCCGCCACCTGCAAGGGCCTGTGCCCGTCGTGCGGAAGCAACCTGAACACCGCTTCCTGCGCCTGCACGCAGGAAGAGGGCGACCCCAGGCTTGCCGCCCTGCGCGGCCTTACCATCGGAAAGAAGTAGCACAACCCCCGCCGCGCGCGGCGGGACATCCAGGAGAGGAACGTCATGGCCGTTCAGCAGAACAAGAAGTCCAAGTCCAAGAAGGGCATGCGTCGTTCGCACGACCGCGTGGCCGTGCCCACCATCGTGTACTGCGCCTGCGGCGAGCCCACCGTTCCGCACCGCGCCTGCCCGAGCTGCGGCACCTACAAGGGCCGTCAGGTGGTTGCCCAGCCTAATGAATAACGCCACAGTCATCGCCGTGGATGCCATGGGGGGGGATTTCGGCCCCTCCGTGGTGGTCCCCGGCGCGATAGAGGCGGCGCGCGACAAGGGGGTCGCCCTTTTGCTGGTCGGCGACCAGGCGAAGGTGCGGGCGGAACTCGCCAGACTCCCTCTTGACGGCGTCGCCTACGACATTGTCCACGCCAGCGAAGTGGCCGGCATGGACGAAAAGCCTTCGGACATCCTGCGCCGCCGCAAGGACGCCTCCATCCAGGTGGCCTGCCGCCTGGTGCGCGACGGCCAGGCCCACGGCATCGTCAGCGCCGGGCATTCCGGCGCCACCGTGGCCTGCGGCATGTTCATCATGGGCCGCGTTCCCGGCGTGGACCGTCCCGCGCTCGCCTCCATCATGCCCACCGAGAAGAACCCCATCGTCCTGCTGGACGTGGGGGCCAACGTGGACTGCAAGCCCCACCACCTGTTCCAGTTCGGCCTCATGGCCGACGCCTTCGCGCGCGACCTTCTGGAGTGCGATTCGCCGCGTATCGGCCTCTTGAGCATCGGCGAGGAAGAGGGCAAGGGCAACACCCAGGTCAAGGAAGCCTACGAACTGTTCAAGCTGGCCCAGAACGGCATCAACTTCGTGGGCAACGTGGAAGGCCGCGACATTTTCAGCGGCGACGTGGACGTGGTGGTCTGCGACGGCTTCGTCGGCAACGTGGCGCTGAAGCTCAGCGAAGGGCTCAGCATGTCGCTGGGCCGCGTGCTGAAGCGCGAACTGCTCTCGGGCCTTCTGCCCAAGATCGGCACCCTGCTCGCCAAATCCGCCTTTCGCCGCTTCGCCCAGTTCGTGGACTACGCCGAATACGGCGGCGCGCCCCTGCTCGGCTTGCAGGGCATCGCCTTCGTCTGCCACGGCAAGTCCAACGCCAAGGCCGTGCGCAGCGCCGTCAAGCTGGCCGCCACCTTCGTGGAGAAGAAGACCAATGAACGCCTCGTCAAGGCCATCAGCGCCAACGAGGAGCTCACCCGCTACGGCAAGGCCATCAAGTAGCGTCCCCACCCTGCCACACGCGGCGCGCCCCGCGCGCCCACCGGAACGAGCCACATGACAGCATCGCGCGATATTGCCTGCCGGGTCAGGGGGTTCGGTGCGTACACTCCCGTGGACGTGCTGACCAACTTCGACCTTGAAAAGATCGTGGAAACCACCGACGAGTGGATCACCACCCGTACCGGCATCAAGCAGCGCCACCGCCTGGCCGAGGGGCAGAACGCCTCCGACGCGGCGACGGAAGCCGCCCGCCTGGCCCTGGCCGACGCGGACATGGAGCCGGGCGAGATCACCCACGTCATCAACGCCACCTGCACGCCCGACTACCTGTGCCCCAACACGGCCTGCCTCATCGAGGCCAAGCTGGGCATCGTGGGCGCCATGGCCTTCGATTTCAACGCCGCCTGCTCGGGCTACGTGTACGGCCTGTCCATGGCCCGCGCCATCGTGGCCGCCCAGCCCGAGGCGCGCGTGCTGCTGACCGCCACCGAGGCGCTGACCCGCCGCCTGAACTGGGCCGACCGCTCCACCTGCGTGCTGTTCGGCGACGGGGCGGGCGCATCGGTGATCACCGCCGGGACCGAAGGCGCGGGCGCCCTGCTGGAAGACGTGCACTGCGCGTCCGACGGCAACCTGGGCGGCCTGCTGACCATCGGTGGCGGCACCCACACCCCCTACGCCAAGGGCGACCCGGTGGGCGACGACTTCTTCGTGCAGATGAACGGCCGCGACGTGTTCAAGCACGCCGTGCGCAACATGGCCGCCATCAGCCAGGACGTGCTCGCCCGCAACGGCCTGACCATCGACGACGTGGCCCTGGTCATTCCGCACCAGGCCAACCTGCGCATCATCGAGGCCGTGGGCGACCGCCTAGGCGTGCCCGCCGAACGGATGTTCGTGAACCTGCACGAGTTCGGCAACACCTCGGCGGCGTCCGTGCCGCTGGCCATCGCCGACGCGCGGGCCAAGGGCGTGCTGCGCCCCGGCATGCGCGTGCTGCTGGCCACCTTTGGGGGCGGGTTTACGTGGGGGGCCGCCCTGTTGCATTTCTAGGCGCACGTCGCCTTTTTGCCGCTGGCGGACCGACCCGAAGGGCGCGTAGCGTGCCCGTTAGGCGAGTCCGCGAGCCTTACGGGCATCGAGCGCAGAGCGGCCAAACTTCGCCTGCCATGGCTTTGCTGTCCTTATCCGTAAGGTTCGCTTTGCTCACCTAACGGCTAAGGCTCGGTCGAATACGATAAGAGCGCGCTGCGGTCCTCATCCGTAAGGCTCGCAAGCTCGCCTAACGGCTGAGGCATACTCCCTCATGGCAGACTCGTTTTCCTTGCCAGCGAAAAAAAATCCGTTTGCCAACGAATCGCCGGACACCGGAAGAAAATACCATAATCTTCCCCCGCGATACCCCGGAACGGGCCAATTGAAGTCGCACTGTCTTTGGGGTATAAGGCGGTGCCCTTTGCAACCCGCAACATGAGAAAGGCCGAATGAGCGAACTCACTTCCACCGCGCTGGTCACCGGGGGCTCCCGGGGCATCGGCAAGGCCGTGGCGGAAACCCTGGCCCGCGAGGGCTTTCAGGTCTACCTCACCTACGTGAGCAAGCCCGAGGAGGCCGAAGCCGTGGCCGCGGGCATCAACGCCGCGGGCGGTTCGGCGCGCGCCTTCCGGCTGGACGTTTCCGACGCCGCCGCCGTGGCCGCGTTCTTCCAGGAAGAAATCAGGGAAAAGGTCGCCCTGGACGTGCTCGTGAACAACGCGGGCATCACCAAGGACGGGCTGATCCTGCGCATGAAGGACGAGGACTTCGACCGCGTGCTGGACGTCAACCTTTCCGGGGCGTTCACCTGTCTGCGCGAGGCGGCCAAGCTGATGACCAGACAGCGCAGGGGCCGCATCGTCAACATCACCTCGGTGGTGGGCCAGATGGGCAATGCCGGGCAGATCAACTATTCCGCCGCCAAGGCGGGGCTGATCGGCATGACCAAGTCCGCCGCCAAGGAACTTGCCGGGCGCAACGTCACGGTCAACGCCGTGGCCCCCGGCTTCATCGAAACCGACATGACCGCGAAGCTCACCGACGAGATTCGCGCGGCATATATCGAAGCCATCCCGCTCCGGCGCCTGGGCTCGCCCCAGGACATCGCCGATGCCGTGGCCTTTCTGGCTTCCGATAAGGCGGGCTACATCACCGGGCAGGTCATCGCCGTCAACGGCGGCATGTACTGCTAGCAGCCCGTCCCGTACGCAGCACCGACCGGCACCGAAACGAGAAAACAGCATTGGAGGGACCATGTCCGTTGAAGAAAAGATCAGCAAGATCATCATGGATCAGCTTGGCGTGTCCGCCGAGGAAGTGAAGCCCGAAGCCTCCTTCGTGGAAGACCTTGGCGCCGACTCGCTCGACCTGACCGAACTGATAATGGCCATGGAAGAGGAATTCGGCATCGAAATCGACGACGACGATGCCCAGAAGATCCTCAAGGTCCAGGACGCCATCGCCTACATCAAGAGCAAGCAGTAGGGCTTGCCCTTCACGCAACGAAGATCGCATGCGGGCGTCTTATGACGAGGTCATAAGACGCTCTCGCGCTTTTCTTCCGCACGGCCGAAACCACACGGACAGCGCGCAACCACTCGCCATCGTTCCACATCCATCCCGTTCGCGCGGGTTCGGCCCCATTACCGCCAAGAGGAAATCTTAATGACCGGAAAGCGTGTCGTCGTGACCGGCCTTGCGGCCATCACCCCCCTTGGTAACGACCTTGCGACAAGCTGGGAGAATCTCGTGGCCGGGAAGTCCGGCATCGGGCCCATCACCCACTTCGACGCTTCGGAGTACACCTCGCGCATCGCGGGCGAGGTCAAGGGCTTCGCCCCAGAGAAGTACATCCCGGCCAAGCAGGCCAAGCGCATGGACCGCTTCGTCCAGTTCGCGGTGGCCACCGGCAAGATGCTCGTCGAGCATTCCGGCCTCGTCATCGACGACGCCAACGCCCACCGCGTGGGCGTGCTGCTTGGCGTGGGGCTTGGCGGGCTGGAGACCATCGAGGTCTTCCACACCAAGCTCGTCGAGTCGGGGCCCAACCGCGTCTCGCCGTTCATGATCCCCATGCTGATCTCCAACATGGCGCCGGGCCAGGTCTCCATCTTCACCGGGGCCAAGGGTCCCAACCTGGTGACCACCAGCGCCTGCGCGTCGGGCCAGCACGCCATCGGCTATGCCTACACCGACATCGCCATGGGCCGCTGCGACGCGGTGATCACCGGCGGGGTGGAAGCCACCATCACGCCCATGGGCGTTTCCGGCTTCACCGCGCTGAAGGCGCTGTCCACCGCCAACAACGATGACCCCGCCAAGGCTTCGCGCCCGTTCGACAAGGAACGCGACGGCTTCGTCATCGGCGAAGGCTCGGGCTTTTTGATGCTGGAATCGCTGGAATCGGCCCAGGCGCGCGGCGCCACCATCTACGCGGAAGTGGTGGGCTACGGCGCCTCGGGCGACGCCTATCACATGACCGCCCCGCACGAGGACGGCCTGGGCATGGCGCAGGCCATGCGGGCCGCCATCGACGAGGCGGGCATCCGCCCGGAGGACGTGGACCACATCAACGCCCACGCCACCTCGACGTACCTCAACGACCTGTGCGAAACCAAGGCCATCAAGAAGGTGTTCGGCGACCACGCCAAAAACATCCGCATCACGGCCAACAAGTCCATGACCGGGCACCTGCTGGGCGCCGCGGGCGGGATGGAGGGCGTGTTCAGCGTCATGGCGCTGCACACCGGCGTCATTCCCGGCACCATCAACCGCGACACGCCCGACCCCGAGTGCGACCTGAACTACATGGCGGGCGGCTCGGAGAAGTACCAGGCCGAATACGTGCTGTGCAATTCGTTCGGCTTCGGCGGGACGAACTGCTGCATGCTGTACAAGCGCTGGAAGGGGTAACGGGATAAATTTCGGGGGGGGGGGGGGGGGGGGGGGGGGGGGGGGGGGGGGGGGGGGGGGGGGGGGGGGGGGGGGGGGGGGGGGGGGGGGGGGGGGGGGGGGGGGGGGGGGGGGGGGGGGGGGGGGGGGGGGGGGGGG